>NZ_PSVQ01000081.1:0-797 GCF_002932395.1 Rathayibacter sp. AY1D9 | reverse complement strand
CGGCTTCGGCTGGGAGCGCGGGCTCGTGCACGGCGTCCACCTCGGCTGGAGCGGCGACAGCTCGCTCCGCGCCGAGCGCACCGTCGAGGGCGTCTCGCTCCTCGCGGCCGGCGAGCTGCTGCGGCCCGCCGAGATCGAGCTCGCGCAGGGCGAGAGCTACGAGACGCCGGTCGCCTACGGCTCCTGGGGGGACGGGCTCAGCGCTCTGCAGGCCCGGTTCCACGCGTCGCTCCGCTCCCGCCCGCAGCACCCCGTCGCTCCGCGGCCCGTCACCCTCAACACCTGGGAGGCCGTCTACTTCGACCACGACCTCGCTCGCCTCACCGCCCTCGCCGAGCGGGCCGCGCGGATCGGGGTCGAGCGCTTCGTGCTCGACGACGGCTGGTTCCTCGGCCGCCGCGACGACACCGCGGCGCTCGGCGACTGGACCGTCGACCCTTCGGTCTGGCCGGAGGGCCTCACTCCGCTGACGGACGTCGTCATCGGCCTGGGCATGCAGTTCGGCCTCTGGGTGGAGCCCGAGATGATCAGCCCCGACTCCGACCTGGCTCGCGCGCACCCGGAGTGGATCCTCGGCCCGGCCGGCCACCTCCCGGCCTCGGGGCGGCAGCAGCAGGTCCTCGACCTCTCGCAGCGCGGCGCGTTCGAGCACGTGCTCGACGCCCTCGACGCGCTGCTGATCGAGTACCCGATCGCGTACCTCAAGTGGGACCACAACCGCGACGTGATCGAGGCGGTCTCGCCCGCCACCGGCCGCTCCGCCGTCCACGACAACGTGCTCGCGCTCTACCGCCTGC
>NZ_PSVQ01000080.1:0-919 GCF_002932395.1 Rathayibacter sp. AY1D9 | reverse complement strand
CGACCGCTCCACTCCGCCCGTGCCCCCGCCCGTGCCGCCGCCCGACCTCACCGGATGCCGCTGCGCGCGAACCCCTGCACGAAGTAGCGCTGGAAGCACAGGAACAGCAGCACCATCGGCAGCACCGACACCAGCGCCAGCGCCATGCTCGCGCTGTAGTCAGGCGTCGACTGGCCCTTGAGGTAGAGCAGGCCGATCGGCAGCGTGAACAGCTCGTTGTCCTTCAGGGCGATCAGCGGCCAGGCGAAGTCGTTCCAGCTGCCGAGCAGAGTCAGCAGGATCAGGACGGCGATCAGCGGCTTCGAGAGCGGCAGCACGATCTGCAGGAACACCCGCAG
Source organism: Rathayibacter sp. AY1D9 (assembly GCF_002932395.1). NCBI lineage: Bacteria > Bacillati > Actinomycetota > Actinomycetes > Micrococcales > Microbacteriaceae > Rathayibacter > Rathayibacter sp. AY1D9. The sequence goes on along the minus strand of NZ_PSVQ01000080.1, from coordinate 581 downwards.
GTGGCCGGCGCCGTCGATCCGCGCCGCCTCGATCAGCTCCTCCGGGATGGAGAGGAAGAACTGCCGGGCGAGGAAGATCCCGAAGGCCGCCGCCGCTCCGGGCAGGATCACCGACCAGTAGGTGCCGTAGATCTGCAGTCCGGTCACGAGCTTGAACTGCGCGACCATGATCGCCTGCACCGGGATCATCATCGTGGCCAGTGCGAGCAGGAACAGCAGGTTCCGCCCCGGGAAGCGCAGCCGCGCGAAGCCCCAGCCGGCCAGAAGGTTCACCACGACGGTGAACACCGTGACGAACGCCCCGATCACGACCGAGTTGACGAACCACTCGCCCACGGGGAATCGCGCGAACACCGTCGCGAAGTTCTCGAACGAGATTTCGCTCGGCCAGAAGCGGGGCGGGCCGGGCGCGAACACCTCGCCGCGCGGCGAGAAGGCGATGACGAGCATCCAGTACAGCGGGAAGAACACGATCGCCGAGGCGACGATCGCGACGACGAGGCGGATGACGAGTCCGGAGCGGGAGCCATCGCGGCGGGAGGGACGCCGGCGCGGGGTCTCGCGGGCGGTGGCCGCGGCGA
>NZ_PSVQ01000079.1:0-938 GCF_002932395.1 Rathayibacter sp. AY1D9 | reverse complement strand
CCCCGCGCCCGAGTACGGCGCCCCCGAGCACGACCGGCCGCAGGACACCCGCGCGGCCCGCCCGCAGGACGAGGAGACCCGATGACGGACGACGACCGCACCCCCGGCGATTCCGGGACGCCGAACTCCGGGAACGACTGGGGCAGCCGCGAGCCCGCGGCGGGCTCCGGCACGCCGAGCGGAGGCTCGAGCGGCGGCACCGGCCGCGGCGACGGCCCCACCCGCACCGCTCCCCACCGCTCCCGGAGCGTCGGCATCAGCGGCATCGCGAAGAACCGCCGCGGCCTGCTCATCGGCGGCGCGGTCGCGGTCGGCGCGGTCGGCCTCGCCGTCGCCCTCGCGAACGGCGGCCCCTCGACCGACGGCGTCGTCGCCACGGGAGCCGACGGCCAGGACTACGTCATCCCCGAGAACGCCGAGCGCCCCGTCTACGCGAGCCGTGAGGACTGCCTCGCCGACGTGCGGGAGCAGATCGCCCAGCTCCAGGCGCAGGGCGAGGAGGTCGGCGACGACCCCGAGCAGCTGTGCGAGGCGACCGACGAGTACCGCGGGCACTACGCCGGCGGCTTCTGGCTCGGCCCGCTGATCTTCGCGTCCTCGCGCTGGAACTCGACGCGGGCGACCAGCTGGGCGCCCGTCGCGTCCGGTGGCTTCGCGGCCCGCGGAGCGACCCAGCCCGACGTCGTGCAGCGCGCGCCGGCCGGCTCGACCGTCGGCTCGAAGGCGACCCTCTCCGGCGGCTTCGGCTCCTCCGGCAAGTCCGGCTTCGGCTCCACCGTCGGCGGCTGACCGCGGCGCACCTCGGCCCTCGCGCCCGAGACGCGCCGAGGCGTCCGCGCGCCGCCGGGACACCGCTCGCAGGCCGGCGTCTCGACGATCACGGGGACGGCTCGCCGCCGCTCCCTCTCTCAGGAGGAGGGCGTCGCGCTCGGGAAGAA
>NZ_PSVQ01000078.1:0-1058 GCF_002932395.1 Rathayibacter sp. AY1D9 | reverse complement strand
CTGCACTCGCGCAGCGGTGACGGAGCACCGCCGGCGGGAGCCGCTACGCGGCCGGATTACCCGTTTTCTTCACCTCTCCGCGGTTTCAACCTATCTCGCTCCGCCGGCTGCGTGCCGTCTCTCTCGGACGCGGTCGCAAGCTCCCTTATTTCGCCCAAGAGAGCCGTCACTCCGCCGACTCCACTCAATTGGTTTTCACTCGCCGGAGAGGCAAAGAAAAACGATCAGGAAGACGACAAAAGCCCCGTAGTTGGCTTAGAACCACGGGACTCGTCACCTTCATGGTCGCACACCGATTGAGGAGAAACCATCGTGAGTATCACCACCGGAACCGGGACCGTTCAGCACATCGACCCGACCGTCCTCGTGATCGAGGCGAACGTCCGCACCAGCGCCCCGCTGACGAAGGACTTCATCGCGTCGATCCGCGAGAACGGCGTCATCACCCCGGTCCTCGCCCGCCGCGACGAGCACGGCAACGTCATCGTCCGCGCCGGACAGCGCCGCACCCTCGCCGCCCGCGAGGCCGGAGTGCCCACGATCCCGGTCTACGTCGTGGAGGGCGACGAGACAACCGCGGATCGGATCGTTCAGCAGATCATCGAGAACGACCAGCGCGCCGAGCTGAGCGTCGCGGACCGCACCGCCGCGTGGGCGCAGCTCGCGTTTGAGGGCGTGTCCGCTGCAGCGATCGCCAAGCGCACCGGCACCAAGACCGACGCGGTGAAGAAGGGCCTTGCGGTCGCGGAGTCCGCGACCGTCACGTCCGTTCTGCACGAGCACGAGCTGACCCTGGACCAGGCGGCGGTGCTGTTGGAGTTCGAGGACGACTCCGACGCCCGCGCGAACCTGATCGAGGTCGCCACCCACGACCCGGCCCAGTTCGAGCACACCGCGCAGACCCTCCGCGACGAGGCCGCGCACCAGGCGCTCCTCGCGGCGACCGCCGCCGAGTACATCGGCAACGGCTTCCAGATCCTCACCCGCTCCGACGCTTACGGCGACCAGGCGACGTGGACGCCGGTGCGGCAGCTGCGCGGCGAGGACGGGAAGAGCGT
>NZ_PSVQ01000077.1:0-1511 GCF_002932395.1 Rathayibacter sp. AY1D9 | reverse complement strand
TGTCGTGCGCCCAGAAGCCGAACCCGCCCAGGGCGAGCGAGAGGCCTCCGCGCAGGGTCTCGGCCATCGACACGTAGGAGGAGGTGTTGTCCCCGCCCCCGGCTAGGCTGACCCCCGCAAGCAGAGGAGACCGCGGATGCCCGACCACGCGACGCGCGGCAACAACCTCGACCGCGTCAGGCGGCACAACCTCTCGGCGATCCTCCGCCTCGTGCACCGCGGTGGCCCCCGCTCCCGCTCGCAGCTGACGCGCCTGACCGGCCTCAACCGCTCCACGATCGCGGCGCTGGTCGGCGAGCTGGTGGAGCTCGGCATCGTACGCGAGCGCGAGCCCGCCACGCCGAACCAGGTCGGCCGGCCGAGCCCCGTCGTCGAGGCCGATCCCGGAGTCGTCGCGCTCGCCGTGAACCCCGAGATCGACGCCGTCACGGTCGCCGTGGTCGGCGTCGACGCCGTCGTCCGCCGCCGCATCCGCCGCTCCGCCTCCGTCCCCACCGCCGAGGCCGCCGCGCGTCTGGCGGCCGAGGCGGTCGCCGAGCTGCTCGCCGAGCTGCCCGAGGAGACGCGGACCGTCGGCATCGGCGTCGCCGTGCCCGGCCTCGTCCGCGACGCCGACGGCCTCGTCCGGGTCGGCCCGCACCTCGGCTGGGACGACGAGCCCTTCTCCCGCATGCTCGCGGACGCGACCGGCCTGCCCGTCCTCTCGGCGAACGACGCCAACCTCGGTGCACTCGCGGAGAGCGTCCTCGGCGCCGGCCGCGACGTCTCGCACCTCGTCTACCTCAACGGCGGCGCGAGCGGAGTGGGCGCCGGCGTCATCGTCGGCGGCGCGCCTCTGCACGGCATCGACGGCTACGCGGGGGAGATCGGCCACACCCTCGTCAACAGCGCGGGCATCGACTGCCACTGCGGCGCCGTCGGCTGCCTCGAGACCGAGGTCGGCCGCGCCGAGCTGCTCACCGTGCTCGGCCTCGACGAGAGCGAGCGGCTGGAGGAGGCGCTCGCCGCCGCCGAGGACCCGGCCGTCCGCGCCGAGGTCGAGCGCCAGCTCGGGCACCTCGCGGTCGCCCTGCGCAACGTGATCAACGTGTTCAACCCGCAGCTCGTGGTGCTGGGCGGCTTCCTCGGGGCGCTGGTAGGAGTCGCGCCGGGATTCCTGGAGGAGCGCCTGGGCCGCGGCGGCCCCTTCCGGGTCGCGCTCGACTCCGTGCGCATCGTGCGGACCGAGCTCGGCGCCGATCTGCTCATGCTGGGCGCCGCCGAGCTCGCCTTCGAGCGCCTGCTCGCCGACCCGCTCGGCACTCCGCTCCACCCGGTCTGACCCGACGGCGGTCCGAGGGGTGGCGCCCCTGTCCGACACGTGATCGAATTGATTCGACCGAGCGGCATGGAGCCGACGAGGTCCGCTCCCGCGCCGAGGACGACGCCGAGCGAGTTCACGGCGAAGAGCAGCCCGTACTGCTGCGCGTCGAATCCGTAGAGGCCCTGGAACAGGAACGAGGAGCTGGAGA
>NZ_PSVQ01000009.1:0-88763 GCF_002932395.1 Rathayibacter sp. AY1D9 | reverse complement strand
GTCTTCACCCCCGACCGCCCGATCGTGTTCGCGTACCACGGCTATCCGTGGCTCACCCGACCGGTTCCGCTCCAACCACCCCGACCGCTCCGGCGACGCGACCTTCGAGAACCGGCCCCCGGTCATCCGCGCCCGGATCCACGGGGACGCACCCGTCTCCCGTCGCGCCGTTCCCGCAGCTCCTGCCCGCCGCGCGGACATCACCGACTTCGTGCCGTCGCCGGCCGGGACCCCGCGCAAGCGCCGGGGCCGTGTCGTCGGCAAGGTCGCGATGGTCGGCTTCGCCGGCGCGCTGGTCGCGACGATGGCGCTCCCCGCCTACGCCTTCACTCCGGGCAGCCAGGACGACGGCCTGTTCGCGGCGTCGCGAGCCGACCTCCTCCGCCAGGGCTCCGCGCAGACCGTCGCCGTCGACGGCGGAGTGGTGCAGGCCGCGATCGCCCGCGACGGCTTCTCGGCCGAGGCGGCGCCCCCGCCGCCCGCACCGGAGCCCGAGCCCGTCGTGGTGGCCGAGCCCGTCGTCGACACGAGCGACGTCGCGGAGGCGCGCGCCGAGACCGCCGAGGAGTTCAACTCCTACTCCGGCGCCTCGGCCAGCGAGATCGCGGCCGCCGCCCCGACCACCAGCTACAGCCTCTCGGCGGTGTTCGATACGGCGATGCAGTACCAGGGCGTGCCCTACGTCTTCGGTGGAGCCGACCCGAGCGGCTTCGACTGCTCCGGCTTCGTGATGTACGTCTTCGCCCAGTACGGCATCTCGATGCCGCACTCGGCTGCGGGCCAGGGCGCCATGGGCACCCCCGTCTCGCTCGCCGACGCGCAGCCCGGCGACCTCGTCATCATGGACGGCCACGACGGCTTCTACGCGGGCAACGGCAACATCCTGCACGCGCCGTACGAGGGCGCGAGCGTCCGCGTGCAGCCGCTGTGGACCTCCGACTACCGGATCGTGCGCATCAACGGCTGACCCGGTCGATCCGCTCGAGAGCCCGTCCCCTCCTGGAGGGGGCGGGCTCTCGTCGTCCCGCCGTGTGAACGCCGCGTGACGAATCCGGACCGACCCCTGGTGTTCCGGGCGTGAAGGGTTAACCTGAACCCCAGTCCGCTCGCGTGGCGAGCGGATCGATTCGTCGAGGGACGGAGTGCCGGGATGGCCGAGCGGAGCGGGCGCCACAGCGTGGGGCTGCGCTCGCGCGTGCGGCCGGCCGATTCGATACGCGCGCGGGTCCTCACCGCGGCGGTGCACTCCTCCGACACGCGGATACGACTCCACGTCATCGCGCGGCACTCCGCCGCGGCCTCGCAGGGCGCCGTCATCACGACGGCGCCCTTGCTCGTGGTCGCGGCGCCTTCGCGCGACGGCGTGCGACAGCACGGAGGTCACTGATGCGCACTCTGGTTCTCAACGCCGGCTACGAGCCGCTCGCGGTGGTGTCGTTCAAGCGGGCCCTGGTCCTGCTGATGACGGAGAAGGCGACCGTGATCGCCGCGGACGAGGGCAATCCGGTGCACAGCGCGCACGGCGACCACGTGCGGCCCTCGGTGATCGTGCTGACCCGGTACGTGCGCATCCCGAGCGGCCGCAGCGTGCCGGTGTCGCGCCGGGGCGTGCTCCGCCGGGACAACCACCGCTGCGGCTACTGCGGTCAGCACGCGGCGACGATCGACCACATCCAGCCCAAGTCGCGCGGGGGCCGGGACACCTGGGAGAACCTCGTCGCCTGCTGCCAGCGCTGCAACAACGTCAAGAGCGACCGCACCCCGCACGAGATGGGATGGCGTCTGCGCACCGTCCCCCGGATGCCGCGCGCCGGCTCCTGGCTCGTGCGCGGCGCGGAGCGGACGCAGCCCGACTGGGACGACTACCTGGCGCCCGCAGCCTGACGCTGCGGAGTCGGCATCGCCCCCGCGGATATCCGATGACGACGTTCCGCCGTTCGAGTGGACGCGGTGCGAGGGGCGGGCTCGGCAAGGCGGAGGAGGAAGCGATACCGGCGGTATCGCGCCTGACGACAACGCCGCTGAGGTCGTCCCTCGCGCCGCGTCATTCGTTGTCGTTGCCGGTGTTGGCGCTGGCGTTGCCGGAGCGCTCGCCGGCCCAGGTCCAGTTCGCGACCTCGGGGATGTCCTCGCCGTGCTCGCGGGTGTAGGCGCGGGCGCGGATGCGGGCGTCCTGCATCTCCTGGCGGAGACCGGCGGCGCGGGCGCCGAGGCCGGGGGTCCGGTCGATGACGTCGATCACCAGCGAGTAGCGGTCGAGGTCGTTGAGCATCACCATGTCGAACGGAGTGGTGGTGGTGCCGTTCTCCTTGTACCCGCGCACGTGCAGGTTGCCGTGGCCGGTCCGCTTGTAGGTCAGTCGGTGGATGAGCCACGGATAGCCGTGGTACGCGAACACGATCGGGCGGTCGGGGGTGAAGACCGCATCGAACTCGCGGTCGGAGAGGCCGTGCGGGTGCTCCGACTCCGACATCAGGCGCATCAGATCGACCACGTTGACCGTGCGGATCGCGAGGTCCGGCAGCTTCTCGCGGAGGATGCTCACCGCCGCGAGGGTCTCGAGGGTCGGCACGTCGCCCGCGCAGGCGAGCACGACGTCCGGGGACTCGCCCTGCCGCTCGCTGCTCGCCCACTCCAGGATGCCGAGGCCGCGCGTGCAGTGCGCGACCGCCTCCGCCATCGTGAGCCACTGGGGCGAGGGCTGCTTGCCGGCGACGACCACGTTGACGTAGTCCATGCTCCGGAGGCAGTGGTCGTAGGTCGAGAGGAGCGTGTTCGCGTCGAAGGGCAGGTATACGCGCACGACCTCGGGCTTCTTGTTGACGACGTGGTCGATGAAGCCCGGGTCCTGGTGGCTGAAGCCGTTGTGGTCCTGGCGCCAGACGTGGCTCGAGAGCAGGTAGTTGAGGCTCGCGATCGGGCGGCGCCACTCGATGTCGCGGGTGCCGTCCAGCCACTTCGCGTGCTGGTTGAACATCGAGTCGATGATGTGGATGAACGCCTCATAGCAGGTGAAGAGCCCGTGGCGGCCGGTGAGCAGGTAGCCCTCCAGCCAGCCCTGGCACTGGTGCTCCGAGAGCACCTCCATGACCCGCCCGGCGCGAGCCAGGTGGTCGTCGAGGGGGCTGAGCTCGGCGTCCCACTGCTTGTCGGTGGCGGCGTAGACGGACTGCAGCCGGTTGCTCGCGACCTCGTCCGGCCCGAAGAGGCGGAAGTTGGTCGGGTTGGCGCGGATGACGTCGGCGAGCCATTCGCCGAGCACCTTCGTCGCCTCCGCGACGGTGCCACCCGGCTGCTCCACGACGACCTCGTAGCGGCGGAAGTCGGGCAGGTCGAGGGTCTGCCGCAGCAGCCCGCCGTTCGCGTGCGGGGTCGCGCTCATCCGCAGCTCGCCCTCGGGGGCCAGCGAGCGGACGCGGTCGACCACGCCGCCCTCCTCGGTGAAGAGCTCCTCGGGCCGGTAGGAGCGGAGCCAGTCCTCGAGGAGGCGGGTGTGCGCCTCGGTGTCGCGGGCGTTGGGCAGCGGGACCTGGTGCGAGCGGTAGGTGCCCTCCACCTGGACGCCGTCGATCTCGGTCGGGCAGGTCCAGCCCTTCGGGGTCTTCAGCACGATCATCGGCCAGGCCGGGCGTGAGAGGTCGCCGGCGGCGGCGCGCTCCTTGATCGCCGCGATGCGGTCGAGCACCGTGTCCAGGACGTCGGCGAACCGCTCGTGCACGCGCATCGGGTCCTCGCCGTCGAAGCCGCCCTCGACGAGGAACGGCTCGTGGCCGTAACCGCGGAGGAGGCTGTCGAGCTCCTCCTGCGGGATGCGGGCGAGGACGGTCGGGTTCGCGATCTTCCAGCCGTTGAGGTGCAGGATCGGCAGGACGACGCCGTCGGTGAGCGGGTTCACGAACTTGTTGGAGTGCCAGCTGGTGGCGAGCGGGCCGGTCTCGGCCTCGCCGTCGCCGACGACCGCCGCGACCAGGAGGTCCGGGTTGTCGAAGGCCGCTCCGTACGCGTGGCTCAGCGCGTACCCGAGCTCTCCGCCCTCGTGGATGCTGCCCGGGGTCTCGGGGGCGGCGTGGCTGGGGATGCCCCCGGGGAAGCTGAACTGGCGGAAGAGGCGGCGCAGCCCCTCCTCCGACTCGTCGATGTGGGAGTAGATCTCGCTGTAGGTGCCGTCGAGGTAGGCGTTGGCGACCATGCCCGGTCCGCCGTGGCCGGGACCGGTGATGTAGAGGGTCGGCTGGCGGCGCTCGCGGATCGCGCGGTTCAGGTGCGCGTAGATCAGGTTGAGGCCGGGGGTGGTGCCCCAGTGGCCGAGCAGGCGGGGCTTGATGTCCTCCCGGCTCAACGGGGTCTTCAGGAGCGGGTTCGCGAGCAGGTAGATCTGTCCGACCGCGAGGTAGTTCGCGGCGCGCCACCAGGCGTCGACCGTGTCGAGAGTGTCCTGGGTCAGCTCGGCGTCGGCGGGTCGCGCGATCCAGCTGTGCTCGGGGACGGGCAGGAGGGACGGAGCGGGGGAGTCGGCCATGTGCCCACGCTGGCATCCGGACGCCCGGGGCGGAAGGGCCTTGCAGGCCCGGTTCCGGAGGGGGTCAGCCGCGCGGCGTCGCCCGGCGGAGGACCAGCGAGCCGACCGCCGTCAGGAGCGCGGCGGGGACGAGGAGCAGAGCGGCGGCTCCGGCGGTGCCCGCGCTCTCGAGGACGTCCACCACGACCGGCCGGCCCCCGGCGAGAGCGACGACGACGACCACCGCGAGTGCCACCGCTCCGAGGGCGAGGAGGAAGGCCGTCACTCCGCGCTCACGCCAGCGGAGGAAGACCGCTCCCGCTGCTCCGCCGAGGGCGAAGGCGGCGAGGAGCGAGCAGAGCAGGACGACGAAGCGCTCGAGCCACGGGCCGTCGAGGGGAGAGGCGAGGAAGAGCGCGCCGCCCAGCCACCAGCCCCCGGTCGCCTCCTCGATCGCCCCGAGGACCACGACGATCGCCGACCAGAGCACGGACAGTGCCGCGAAGGCGAGGGCGCTGCCGAGGACGTGGTCGCGCCGGGTCGCTCCGTAGCTCAGGGCCAGCCCGAAGGTGGCCGTCGTGGCCTGGATGGAGCCGATGAAGAGGAAGACGACGATCAGCATCCCCGGCCCCACGAGGAGGATGCCGGAGTCGCCGCCGCCCCGCTCGGCCCCGATCCCGCGGAGGACGAGCCACCAGATCACGAGGTTGCCGGCGAGGACGGCGAGCAGGACGAGCAGCGGCCAGCCGAGGACCGTCCCGGGGTGGGCGAGGTGGAGCCTCAGAACGGAGAGGATCCTCCGCGAGGAGGCGGAGCTGCGGGCGGGGGCGGTCATGGTCGGTCCTCTCGGATCGGTGGCGGTGGTGTCAGCTGCTGCGCGGGGTGGCGCGGCGGAGGATCGCCCAGCCCGCGACTCCGGCGATCGCGGTCGGGATGAGCGAGAGGGCGTAGCCGCCCGCGTATCCGACGCTGCCGAAGAAGGAGCCGACGGCGGGCCAGTTCTCGGTGAGCGTGAGGAGGGTGATCACGGCCAGCAGGAGGGCGCCGAGGATCCCGAAGAAGAGCAGCATCCCGCGCTGGCGCCAGCGCACGTAGACCGCCGCCGTCGCCGCTCCGATGAAGAAGAAGAAGAGCAGGGCGCAGAGCACCGCGACGGCCTGCTCGCCCACGGAGTCCCCGCCGAAGTAGATCGAGCGGAAGAAGCTGCCGCCGAAGCCCCAGCCGTCGGTCGCCCGCTCCACGATCCCGAGGACCACGAAGACGCCGGTGTAGAAGACCGAGAGGGCGACGAAGGTGAGGGCCGTGCCGAGGGAGAAGTCGCGGCGGGTGGCGCCGTAGCCGAGGGCGAGGCCGAAGGTGACGTTCACCGACTGGACGGCCACGACCATCATGTAGACGAAGAGGAAGAAGGACGCGCCGGAGTAGGTCATCCCCTCCTGCGCCTCGAGGCGCTCGCCGGAGTCGAGCCCGCGGAGGATCAGCCACCAGACGACCAGGTTGCCCGACAGGATGACGGCCGTGATGATCAGCGGCGTGTAGAGGATGGTGGCGGGGTTCGCGAAGTGCAGGCGGACGATGCTGCCGAGGCGGCCGGCGGCGGTGTCGTGGCGCGCGGGGGCGCCGGTGAGGGCGGTCATTCCGAGGCCTTCCCGGTGGTGAGCTGGACGACGAGCTGCTGGAGGGGGACGGACTCGAGTTCGAGCCCGTGGCGGGCGGCGGAGGCGCGGCCGGCGTCGTCGAGCCGGGGGAGCGTGGCCGAGGCGCGGCTGCCGAGAGCGGAGCGGGCGATGACCTCGCGGCCGGCGGTGAACGACTCGACGGCCTGCCGGGGTCCGATGACGGTCGCCGCGGCACCCCGCAGCTCCTCCGCGTCGCTGTCCACGACGAGGCGGCCCTGGTCGATGACGAGGACGTGCTCGAGCAGGCTGCTGACCTCGTCGATGAGGTGGGTGGAGAGGACGACCGTGCGCGGGTGCTCGGCGAAGTCCTGGAGGAGGCGGTCGTAGAACAGCTGCCGGGCGACGGCGTCCAGCCCCAGGTACGGCTCGTCGAAGAACGTGAGCGGGGCGCGGGAGGCGAGACCGACGATCACTCCGATCGCCGAGAGCTGTCCGCGGGAGAGCTTCTTGATCTTGCGGTCGACCGGGAGGCGGAAGTCCTCGACGAGCTCGCGGGCGAACGCCTCGTCCCAGCCGTCGAAGAACCAGGGAGCGCTGCGCAGGACGTGCTTCACCTTGAAGTCGTCGGGGTACTTCTGGCTCTCCTTGATGAAGCAGGTGCGGGAGAGGACGGCGGCGTTCTCCACAGGCGACTGCCCGAAGACGCGGATCTCGCCCGAGCTGGCGAACTCCTGGCCGGTGAGCAGCGACATCAGTGTCGTCTTGCCCGCGCCGTTGCGGCCGAGGAGGCCGTGGATGCGGTTCTCCTCCAGCGCGAAGCCGATGCCGTCGACGGCGCGCATGCGTCCGTAGTTCTTGGTGAGGTCGTGGACCTCGATGACCGCGCTCATCGCGATCCCCCTTCTGTGATCATGTCGGCGAGCTGCTCGGTGCTGAGGCCGAGCTTGGCGGCCTCGGCGAGCAGCGGAGCGACGAACTGGTCGCGGAACTGCGTGCGGCGCTTCTCGACCAGCCGGTCGCGCGCCCCCTCGGCGACGAACATGCCGATCCCCCTCTTCTTGTAGAGCACCCCGTCGTCGACGAGCAGGTTCACGCCCTTGCCGGCGGTGGCCGGGTTGATGCGGTGGAACGCGGCGAACTCGTTGGTCGACGGGACCTGCGACTCCTCCGGCAGCGCGCCGTCGATGATGTCGTTCTCGATCTGCTCGGCGATCTGCAGGAAGAGCGGGCGGGAGTCGTCCACGCGGGCTCCTTCGGTGCTGGGTTGAGTGGTTAGTTGGTGTTGTAACTAACCATGGAGGCGGGAGGCCTTCGTGTCAAGAGGGGTGTGCCGCGCAGTCGCCGCGACGAGGGCCGTGGCGTGCTTCGCTGGCGTTGTGGTGGGGCCCTGTCGTCGCTTCGCGGGGGGCGGGGCACGGCGGGTACACTGGCTCGGCCAGCCTCTGTAGCTCAATGGAAGAGCGACTCCGTCCTAAGGAGCAGGTTGGGGGTTCGAGTCCCTCCAGGGGCACCACGATCCGCGATCGGGATCAGTCCATCGGAAGACCGCGCCGTCGCTCCGTCTGACGCCACGGTCTGCCGCCCGCCCAGCACTCCGAGCTGTGCTGGTCGAGGCGACGACGGTCCGAGCCCTCGATGGTCCTGCCCGGGTGGGGACTCCTCGGCGGCAGGGACGCACGACCGAGGAGCTCCTTCGCGGGTTCTCGGCCGTCCTCGTCCTGAGCCTCTCCATCCAGCGGGACACGTTCGCGGACAGACGGCGCGCGGGTTTCAGTGCGCTGCTCGCGATAGCCGGTCGCATGGCGGCCATCCGCAGGCGGTGGCCGGCGGAATCCGAGACCCCCTTCTCGGCGGGATGTGGCGGGCCGTCCTCCGCCCGCGGTACGTGCGCGAGCTCCTCGATCAGGCGGAGAGCACGGATGCGCTCTCGGAGCGACGCCCAAGGCTCCGAGCGCTCACGGCCTTCTGAGGGCGTCTCGCGGGCCTTCGCTCAGGCGGCGCCGCCATGATCGAGGCTGGTACTCGACGGAAGGTTCTCTGTGAGCATGTTCAAGCGCGTTCTCGGCATGGCGTCGAAGGCGCTCGATTCGAAGAGCGGCTCGGGGTCGTCCTCGAGCGGGACGACCGATTGGCGCGACCTCGTGCGCACCGCCGCCGACAAGGTGACAGGCGACTCGCGGAGCGGGCAGGCCCAGCCGCCTCAGCAGTACGGCTCACCGCGGCGACCCTCCGCGCGCCCGCAGGACGCCCGGCCCGGGCAGCAGCCGGTGGTCACGCAGGAGGACCGCGCAGCGATCGCGCGCTACGACTACCTCCTCCGCACCGCCGACCCCGAGCAGCTCGAGCAGGTGCACCGCGACGCGTTCGCGAAGCTGACGCCGGCGCAGCGCACCCAGGTCGAGGCGCGGCTCCGCGACGAGCTGCCCGCGAACGAGCAGCCGCGGTCGTCCGCACCCGAGGACCTGGCGCGCGCGGCGACGCGCGGCGAGGCGCACGACCCGGGGTTCCTCAAGAAGATGTTCTCGAAGCCGGGGACCCGCGGCGCCCTCGCGGGTGCCGGCGTCGGAGCGGCGGCGGGCATCGGGCTCGGCGCGGCGGGCGGACTGCTCGCGGCGGTCGCGGGCGGCGCCGTGATCAGCAGCGTCGCCGGTCCGCTGCTCGCGCAGGCGTCCGGCCTCGGCGTGGACTTCGAGAACCTCGCCGGCGGGTTCGGCGATCTGGGCGACTTCGGTGACATCACGGGCGGCGCGGGAGAGTTCGTCTCCGGTGCGGGTGAGCACGTGTCCGGGCTGGGGGAGCAGGTGTCGGAGTTCGGCTCCGACTTCCAGCTGCCGGGGCTCGGCGACCTCGGGAACCTCTTCGACCGCTAGACGGACGGGACCGGAGCGCGCCTGCGGAGGAGCGGCGACGCGATCGCGAGTGCCGCGCCGACGACGAGCAGCACGGCCCCCACGATCGCGACGGCGGTCGTCGACCAGTCGGGGAGGTCGACCACCGTCGTGCCGTCGAGCAGCGTCCATTCGCAGGCCGCGCCCAGCGGCCACCACGACCAGAAGCCGCGGACCAGGTCGCCTGCCTCGGGCGGGACGCCGCCCAGGCTGACGCTGCACACGTAGTCGAAGCCCTGACGGTCGATGTTCGCGAACTGCAGAGGCACGAGCGCGAGGGCCGCGAGTCCGGCGACGGCGAGGACGAGGCCGGCGAGCAGGGCGAGACGCGCGGCGGTCAGGCGCTTCCTCGCCGGCGTCGAGGCGGGGGCGGGCGGCGTCTCGGTCATCGTCCGATGGTGGCACGCGTTCGTGGGGAGCAGGCGTGTGCCCGGGATCGGCGCCGAACAGCGCGGAGGCACGGGGCAGATGCGTCGGAGCCGCTCCTCGACCGCAGGCGCCACGGACGTCGGCCGGCACAGCGGCGACGGGGAGCCCTCGGCGTCGTACCCTCGACTGCATGGGGTTCGTCTTCTCGCTGGTGATCATCGTCCTGACCGTGCTCGCGCTGGTCGACGTCGTACGGCAGCCGGACAACGTCATCAAGAACCTGCCCAAGATCGTGTGGATCCTGCTGATCTTCTTCCTCCCGCTCATCGGCGTCTCGCTGTGGTTCCTGCTCGGGCACGACTGGAAGCGCGGCGACGGCGGATCCTTCGTGCCGGGCGGCCGAGTGCCCCGCCGCCGGAAGCAGGCGCCGCCGCCGATGGTGGTGCGGCCCGCTCCGAAGAGCACCGAGGAGCAGCTCGCCGACCTCGAGCGCGAGGAGGCGCACTACGCGCGGCTCGCCGAGGAGCAGCGTCGCCGCCGCGAGGGTGAGCGGCCGCTCGACGCGTGAGCGGCCGCTCCGGAGGCCGCTACTTCGAGAAGTTCGACGCCGCCCACTGGATCGAGGCGATCTTCGCCTGACCCGCGACGCTCGGGTGGAAGTAGTCGGTGGTCCCGATCAGGCCCTTGGTGACGGGGGTCGCGGTGAGCGCTCCGCCGTCCCAGTCGCAGAGCTGACCGGCGGCGCTGCACGCCGTCTGCAGCGCGGTGTTGTACTGCGTCGTCCGCGTCTTCGCGGCAGCGGCGGAGGCGGCAGCGGCTGTGCTGCTGAGCCTGCGGCCGGTGGAGCTGACGCCGCGCGTGGTCCGGCAGAGGTCGCCGCCCGCCCAGACGAGCGCGCCGACTCCGGTCTTCACGACCGACCACTCGGAGGCCACGTTCGGCATCGACGAGAGGACGATGCGGGCGGAGGGCCACGTGGTGCGGATCTTCGTGATCGCGGCGGAGGCTCCGGTGCGGAACGTGCTCGCCGGGGTCATCGTGTAGCCGTCGGAGGCGACGCGGTTGTCGGGCGAGCAGAGGTCGTTGCCGCCGATGAGCAGGGTGACGACGTCCGGCCGCACGCCGGCGGCGACCGCGGCGTCGATCCGCGAGGGGACCTGCGCGACGACGTCGCCGGTGGTGGCGAAGTTCGCGGTCGTGACGGTGGTGCCGGGGAGCGCGGTCCGCAAGCGGGAGGCGAAGGAGTTCACGGAGGAGCTGGTGCCGGTGGACCAGTTGTTGCGGGGGCAGTCCGCGAAGGAGCCGCAGGTCCCGTAGGCCTGGGTGATGGAGTCGCCGAGGCTCAGCACCGAGAGGGTGGCGGGAGTGGCGGCGGCGGCGGCCTGCGCCGGGAGCAGCGCGGCGGCGAGGGCGAGCGCGGCTCCGACGGCGAGGGCGCGGACGCGGCGGCTCGGGGTCGGCGGGCGGGAGAGGGAGAGGCTCATGGGGGACCGTTCTCGAGGGGGAGGACGGTGGGGGAACCGTCGGTGCTGACGCTAGGGGAGCGGCGCCCCGGATGACCCCGAACGGGTGACCCCAGAACGGGCCGGATGTGCGCGACGGCAGCGGATCCGGTCGTCCGGCGGGCGGAACCGTCTGGAAGGCGAGCGTCCTCTCAGCCGCCTGCCACCGGCACGATCCGCAGCCGGCTCATCGCCCAGACCAGCGCCCCCGACGCGAGGAACGCGACCGCGATCACGACGACGAACACCGACACCTGCCCGTACCCGGTCGCGGGATCCAGGAACGGATAGGGCACCCAGCCGTCCGTCGCTCCGCGGATCAGCACCACGACGAGCCAGACGATCGGGTAGACCACGACCAGCCAGAGCCTGCGCCACGGCAGCGGAGGGCGATCCGCGAGCAGCAGCCAGTCGAGCAGTCCGTAGACGGGGAACAGCACGTGCATGACGGTGTTGGCCCACGGCAGCGCCACTCCGCCCGCCACATCGGTGAGGAGGGTGTTGTAGACGAGGCCGACGACGATGATGTACCCGGTGAAGGCACCCCGCACCAGTAGGAGCCCGCCGGGCGCGGGACGGCGGCGGAGCGCGAGCACGGCGGTGGCTCCGAGCACGACGGCCAGCACGATGTTGCTCTGGATGGTGAAGAAGCCGAAGAAGTTGAACGGGTTCAGCGGCGTCCGAGAGGCGGTGTCGACGGCCGTCGCGATCACGGCCACCAGAACGGCGGCGGCCACGAGGAGGCGGAGAAGCGCGACCGGCACGCGGGCCGACTCCGCCCGGGAGGAGGGAGCGGGTGGCGTCATCGCTCGAGCGTAGCGCCGGAGCGCCTACCCTGTCCCCGTGCTCACGATCGGTGTCGACCTCGCTGCGGAGCCGGTGCGCACCGCTCTCGCCGCCCTCGAGTTCTCCGGCGGCCGGGCCGTCGTCCGCTCGCTCGTACTCGGCGCCGAGGACGCGACGATCGTCGATGCGTCACGGGACGCGGCGGTCATCGGGATCGACTGCGCGTTCGGCTGGCCGGTGGAGTTCGCGGCGTTCGTCTCCGCGCACACGCGACGGGAGGTCTCGCCGCGGACGCTCGCGGGACGCGACTGGCGCCGCCGCCTCGCGTACCGCGAGACGGACCGGGTGGCGCGCGAGGTCACCGGCCGCTGGCCGCTCAGCGTCTCGACCGACCGGCTCGGGATGACCGCGATGCGCTGTGCGGAGCTGCTCGACGCCTTCGCCGCGAGCGGAGAGGACGTCGACCGCTCCGGGCGCGGACGGCTCGTCGAGGCGTACCCGGCGGCGGCGCTGCGGCTCTGGGGAGTGGACACCACGGGGTACAAGACGCGACCGGAGGCCGTGGCGCTCGCCGCGGAGTCGCTGCGACGGGCCGCGCCCTGGCTCGATGTGCCGGCGCCCGCGCTCGCGCTGATGAGCCGCTCCGACGACGCGTTCGACGCCGTCGTCGCCGCT
The DNA here is from genome assembly GCF_002932395.1 of Rathayibacter sp. AY1D9. Taxonomy (NCBI): domain Bacteria; kingdom Bacillati; phylum Actinomycetota; class Actinomycetes; order Micrococcales; family Microbacteriaceae; genus Rathayibacter; species Rathayibacter sp. AY1D9. The sequence continues at coordinate 76,426 of NZ_PSVQ01000009.1, read as the reverse complement.
CTCAACGCCCGCGCCCACGCCCTGGGCGCGACCCTGCCGGTGCCTCCCGAACTGCAGGAGGCGGCGGAGGCCGAGGGGTGGATCGCGGTCCCGACCGGATCGCTCGCGGAGCTCGCGGGCTGATCCGGCCGTCTCGACGGGTGTGCGCTCAGGCCGGGATCTTCGCCCCCAGCAGGCCGGCGGCGACCTCGGCGGCCCGCTCGGCCTCCTCGACGGTCGAGAAGGGTCCGGTGGGGACGAGGGAGGGCGCGGTGGTCAGTCGGGCGTCGATCTCGAGTCGGAACCGGGGCAGCTCCGCCCCGGGAACGACGACGATCCTGACTCCGTTCCGGCTCCATCGCGCGGGTTGGATAGAAGAAATCTGTGTCATGGTGCTCTCCGCTTTCGCGATCATTCGCACGGGTGGCTGACGCCTCGACCGTGCACGCTTCACGCTACGTCCGGTGCCCGTCTCTCCGAACGGGCTTGACCTCTCAGGCTCGTCGGGCGTAGCGCGTCACTGCAGTCGGTCGAGGGTGTCGCTGATCCGCCGCAGGCACTCGATGAGGACCGACATCTGCGCGGCGTCCAGGTCGGCGAGCACCTCGCCCTCGGCGGCGACGAGATTCCGCATCGCCTCGTCGACCCGCTTCGTGCCCCGCGGGGTGAGCGAGACGATCTTGCTGCGTGAGTCGGCGGCGTTCTGCTCGCGGACCACGAGCCCGCGGGCCCCGAGGCGGTCGACGCGGCTGGCGAGGTTGCCGCTGGACAGCGCGAGGTGCGTGGCCAGGGCCGAGGGCGTCATCCCGCCCTCCCCGCGCTGCCGCAGCAGCGAGAGGAGCTCGAACTCCCACGGGGCGAGATCGCTGACGGCGAAGGACTGCCGCCGCACCTCCTGCACGCGCGGGCTGAGCCGGCGGAGGCGGGAGACGACGTCCAGAGGCGCGAGATCGAGGTCGGGCAGGGCCCCGGCCCACGCGTCGATCACCAGATCGACATCGTCGTCTTCGCGCATGCCCCGATTATCCCCGGACGGCGCGGGCGCCGACGACGGGTGGTCCGGGGAGGCCGGCGGGCCTAGCCTGTGCGGACGACGGGCGGACCGGTCAGGCGCGGGCGGCCCGGACGTAGGCGACGATCGCGTTGGCGTGGCCGTGGCCCAGGCCGTGCTCGGTCTTCAGCCAGGTGACGACCTGCATGTGCGGCTCGGAGCGCAGACGCTCGTCGGCGAGGTCCAGCCAGTCCTGGACGGGACGGTCGTAGGTCTTCTCGATGCTCGGGAAGTACGAGGCCGGTCCCTTCGGCTTCGCACCGTCGGCGGGCCGTTCGGGAGCGAGCACGCGGTCGGTCATGCGGTCACGATAGCGAGCCGCGGTCAGGTCGTGTAGGCGGAGGGGTCGAACCGGCCGAGCTCCTCGCGGAAGGCGAAGGCGAAGTCGGGCCAGAGCAGGGTGAGTCGCCGGTTGTCGTCCAGGTACCAGCTCTCGCAGCCGCCGTTGGTCCAGACGGTGTCGGCGCTGAGGGCGTCGAGCCGTGCGACGGAGGCGGCCTCGGCCTCGGCGGTGACCTCGAGCCGGTCGGCGCCGGAGACCGCGAGGTGGTCGAGCGCGGCGAGCACGTAGGCGATCTGCGTCTCGATCATGTGCACCGCGGAGTTGTGGCCGAGGCTCGCGTTGGGGCCGTTGACGACGAAGAGGCTCGGGAAGCCGTGGACCGCGGTCGACTCGTACGCGACCATGCCGTCGGCCCAGCGGTCGGCGAGGAGGACGCCGCCGCGGCCGCGGATGCGCCGGGCGAAGGGCGGCCGCGTGGAGTGGAAGCCGGTCGCGAAGACGAGCACGTCGACCCCGTGCGGGACGCCGTCGTCGCCGAGCGCGGCCCCCTCCGTGAGGCGCCGGAGCGGACCGGGGACGACGCGGACGTGCGGCTGCGCGAGAGCGGGGTAGTAGTCGTCCGAGAGGAGCACGCGCTTGCAGCCGATCTCGTAGTCCGGAGTCAGCACGGCGCGGAGCGCGGGATCGATGATCTGCGCCTCGAGGTGGCCGAGCGCCTCCGCCCGCAGCCGGTCGATGGCCTCGGGCACGGCGACGCGGCCGGCGAAGCCGAGCTCGGCGCGCCAGAACAGCTCCTCGCGGAGCCTCGCGAGGGCCCCGGGCGCGCGGGAGAGGGTTCGGCGCTCCTCCGGCGGGTACGGGCGGTTCCGGCGGGGGACGACGTACGGGGCCGAGCGCTGGAAGAGCACCACCTCGGCGGCGCGCTCGGCGAGGTGCGGCACGATCTGCACGGCGGAGGCTCCCGAGCCGACGATGCCGACGCGCTTCCCGTCGAGGTCGACGTCGTCCCGCCAGCGTGCGGAGTGGAAGGCGGGACCCGCGAACGAATCCAGGCCCGGGACGGCCGGGAGGCGGGGCTCGGAGAGGCGCCCCGCGCAGACGAGGAGGACCGCGGCGGAGTAGTCGCCCCGGGAGGTGCGCACCCGCCAGCGGTGCGCCTCCTCGTCGAAGACCGCCTCGAGCACCTCGGTCCCCAGCCGGAGCCGGGGCGCCAGGCCCTCCTTCTCGACGACGCGCTCGAGGTAGGACTGGATCTCGGCCCCGGGGGCGTAGAACGCCGACCAGTCGGCCTCGGGGGCGAAGGAGTAGGAGTAGAGGTGCGAGGGGATGTCGCAGGAGACTCCGGGGTAGACGTTGTCCCGCCAGGTCCCGCCGATCCGCTCGGCGCGCTCCAGCACGACGAACGAGGTCCCGCCGCGGCGCTCCAGGCGGACCGCGGCTCCGAGCCCGGCGAACCCGGCGCCGATCACGACGACGTCGACGTCCATCAGACCGTCGTCCTCGCCAGGACGCTGCCCGCCGGGTCGCGGTGCGGATCGGCGAGGAAGTGCTTGAGGACGGCGAGGAGCTCGGCGGGCCGCTCGGCGAGCACCGCGTGACCGGCGTCGAGGACGGCGTAGCGGGCGTCGTCGATCGCGCCGAGCAGGGCCTCGGCGCCCTCGACTCCGGCGACAGCGTCGGCGGAGCAGCCGACCACGAGGGTCGGAACCCGGCAGTCCGAGGCGGCCGCAGCGACGTCGGCCCGGGCGGAGGCGGCGAGCATCCTGGCGACGTCGGCGCCCCACGGGGAGGAGGCGGTGGCCGAGCGGACGGCGAGGAGCCGAGCGGCCTCCTCCTGCGCGTCGGGCGGGAGCATCGGCCAGAGGCGCGCCGCGCGGAGGAGGCGCTCCGTCGGCCGCAGCCATCCGGCCACGAGGGCGAGGGCGCGCACCCGCCGATCGCCCGCGGCGAGGGCCACGGCGGCTCCGAGCGAGTGGCCGATCAGGACGGCCTCGTCGGCGCCGAGCGCGTCCAGGGAGGCGCGGACCGCGGCGGGTCCGTCGAGCCAGGGGTCGCCGAGATCGGCGAGCTCGAGCGCGGCGACGCGGTGGCGCCGCGCCAGCATCGGCAGCAGCAGCCCGGTGTCGCTCCGCGCGCCCCGGCCGACGCCGGTCAGCAGCAGGACCGCGCGCGGGCTCTCGGCGCCCGCGGTCAGCAGCCGCACGGTGGCGCTGCCCGACTCGATCCGCTCCTCCCGGACCAGATCGGCCTGGCGCCGCAGGTACTCGGAGCGGGTCATGACGCCCGGCGGGTCCCGCGGACCGGGAGGCGCATCCGCTGCGGACCCGCCGCTGCGACGGGCTCCGCCCGCAGCGCCCTCTCCGGCGCGATCACGCCGTACGTCGTGGTGCGCTGGCGCCAGCCGCGGCCGATCTCGCCGCTCAGCCGGGCGACGGTCGCGATGTCGAGCGAGCGGTAGGCCTCCGCTCCGGCCTCGGGCCGCAGGGCGCCGTCGAGCAGCAGACCGCCGAGGTCGTCCGCCCCGCCGCGGAGGAGGACCTGCGCCGCGTGCAGTCCGAGCTTGGTCCAGGCGGTCTGCACGTGGGCGATCCGGCCGTGGAGGACGAGCCGTGCGACGGCGTGCACGGCGCGGGTCTCGCGGAGGGTCGGCCCGCCCCGGCTCGCGCGCACCACGGCCGGAGGCGCCTCCGCCGGGACGAAGGGCATCGCGATGAACTCGGTGAAGCCGCCGGTCTCGTCCTGGATCGCCGCGAGCGTGCGCAGGTGCGCGAGCTGCTGCTCGGGGGTCTCGACGTGTCCGTAGACCATGGTCGAGGTGGAGCGGAGGCCGCTGCGGTGCGCGGCCGTGATCGCCTCGCGCCACTCGGCCACGGTCGGGTCCGTCCCTTCGCTCAGGACGGCGCGGACGTCGTCGTCGAGGATGCGGGCGGCGGTCCCCGGGACGGAGTCCACGCCGGCCTCGCGCAGAGCGTCGAGCATCGCGGGCAGGGTTCGGCCCGTGCGCCGGGCGACCTCGAGGATCTCGCCGGGCCGGTAGGCGTGCAGGTGCAGCGAGGGCTGCCGCTCCTTCAGCGTGCGGACGATCAGCAGCAGATCGTCGCCCGGGTGCTCCGGTCCGATCGCGCCCTGGAGGCAGAGCTCGGTGGCGCCGAGCGCGACCGCCTCGTCGGCGAGCTCCTCCAGCCGCTCGACGGTCAGCCCGCCGTCTCCCCAGAGGGAGGTGTCGATGTTGCGGTTGACGACGACCGAGACCTCGTCGCCGGCGGCGTCGTGCCGCAGGTCGTCCGCCAGAGCGGAGAGGGCGTCGAGGTCGTCGCCGTCGGCTGCGAGCAGGGCGAGGTAGTCGGCGTCCTCGAGACCGGCGGGGTCCGTCTCCGCCCGGGCGAGCACGGCGCCGAGGGCGGGCGCGACCGGTCGGGGCATGGCGTCGAGCGAGTCGCGGTAGGGCCGGGGGAGGACCGCTGCCGCCTCGTCGGCGAGCCAGGTCCCGCGGTCGGCGAGCGCCTCGACGTAGGGAGCGACCCGCGGATCGATCCAGGTGGCCGAGTCGCGGAGGTACTGCGGGTGGGCGGTCAGCCGCTCGTGCAGCCGGTAGCCGGCCGCCGCGGTGAGCCGCGCGAGGTCGTCGATGTTCGGCCAGGGGCGCTCCGGATTCACGTGATCCGCCGTGAGCGGGCTGACACCGCCCCAGTCGTCGACCCCGGCGCGCAGCAGCAGCCCGAGCTCCTGCTCGTCGGTGAGGTTCGGCGGCGCCTGGATCGTCGCCTCGGCGCCCAGCACGAGGCGCGCGACCGCGACGTTGGCCACGTACTCCTGCAGCTCGAGGTCGACCTCGTTCTGCATGGCCGTCCGCGGCTTCGCGCGGAAGTTCTGGACGATGCACTCCTGCACATGGCCCCACCGCTCGTGGGACTCGCGGATCGCGAAGAGGGCGTCCGCCCGCTCCGCCGCGTTCTCGCCGATGCCCAGCAGCACGCCGGTGGTGAAGGGGATGCGGCTGCGTCCCGCGTCCTCGAGCACGCGCAGGCGCAGCGCCGGGTCCTTGTCCGGGGAGCCGTAGTGCACGCCGCCCTTCTCGGACCAGAGGCGCTCGGCGGTCGTCTCGAGCATCATGCCCATCGAGGGCGCGACCGGGCGGAGCCGCTGCAGCTCGGCCCACGACATCACGCCGGGGTTCAGGTGCGTGACCATGCCCGTCTCGCTCATCACCAGGACGGCCATCGCGCGCACGTACTCGAGCGTCGAGGCGTAGCCGTGCTCGGCAAGCCAGGCGCGGGCGATCGGCCACCGGTCCTCCGGGCGGTCGCCGAGCGTGAACAGGGCCTCCTTGCAGCCGAGCGCGGCACCGGCGCGGGCGACCTCGAGGATCTCCTCCGGCTCCATGAAGGTCGACTCGCGCTTGGCCGCGAGCCCGCCCGGTGTCTCCACGAAGACGCAGTAGTGGCACCGGTCGCGGCAGAGCTTGGTCAGCGGGACGAAGACCTTCCGCGAGTAGGTGACGACGCCGGGCCGTCCGCGGCGGGCGAGTCCGTCGTCGCGCAGGCGGCCGGCGGCCTCCAGCACCAGGTCGAGGTCGTCGCCGCGCGCGCCGAGGAGCTCCTCGGCGGTCTCGCGCGTCAGCGCCTCGCCGCGGTCGAGCCGGGCGAGCAGGGTGGCCGTGGTCATGCGGGAGCGGCCCTTCCGAAGGGGGTCGTGGCGGAGGCGGGAGGTCAGAGCGCGCGCAGCCGCGGCGCGAGGTCGCGCTCGAAGGCGTCGAAGAAGCGCTGCTGGTCGTCGCCCGGGGCGTGGAAGACCAGGTGGGTGAAGCCCGCGTCGACGTAGGGCTTGATCTGCGCGACCGTCTCCTCGGGGTCGGAGCCGACGATCCAGCGCTTCGCGACCTGCTCGATCGGCAGCTCGTCGGCGGCGCGCTCCATGTCGACCGGATCGGTCAGCGAGTGCTTCTGCTCCGGCGACAGCGAGAGCGGCGCCCAGAAGCGCGTGTTCTCGAGCGCGAGCGCCGGATCGGGATCGTAGGAGAGCTTGATCTCGATCATGCGGTCGATGGTCGAGGAGTCGCGATCGGCCGCCGCGGCGCCCGCCTCGACGGCGGGGAGCAGCTTCTCGGTGTAGAGCTCCATGCCCTTGCCCGACGTGCAGATGAAGCCGTCGCCCGCCCGGCCGGCGTACTTGGCGACGACGGGGCCGCCCGCCGCGATGTAGACCGGCACGCCGCTCTCGGGCTTGTCGTAGATCGACGCCTCGTGCGTGGAGTAGTACTCGCCGTCGAAGGTGACGCGGTCGCCCGCCCACAGCGCGCGCATCAGCCGCACGGCCTCGCGCAGGCGGGCGAAGCGCTCCTTGAAGTCGGGCCAGGTCTGCTCGCCCGCGCCCTGATAGCCGGTGGCGACCTCGTTCAGCGCCTCGCCGGTGCCGACGCCGAGCATGATCCGCTCGGGGTAGAGCACGCCGAGCGTGCCGAACGCCTGGGCGATGACGGCGGGGTTGTAGCGGTAGTGCGGGGTCATGACGGAGGTGCCGAGGGTGATGGTGGAGGTGCGCTCACCGGCCGCGGCGAGCCAGGCGAGGGAGAACGGCGCGTGCCCGCCCGTGTGCCGCCACGGCTGGAAGTGGTCCGAGACGACCGCGGTCTCGAAGCCGTGCCGCTCGGCGCCGACCGCGAGCTCGACGAGCTCCCGGGCGCCGAACTGCTCCGCCGATGCCTTGTACCCGAGCGTGATCGTCATCTGCAGCCTTCGTGAGAGGTGGGACGGCTCCCGGAGCGGGAGCGGCCCCTCCATTCTGCGCCTGCCGCGGCGCCCGGCGGGACGGGTGGACGCACCCGGGGGAGGCGTGCCCCGATCCCGCGCTGGGGAGGAGCGTCAGGCCGGCGGAGCGGCGATGTTCACCATCCAGCCGACGCCGTAGCGGTCGACCAGCATCCCGAAGCGGTCGCCCCAGGGCGAGGCGACCAGCGGCTCGACGACCGTGCCGCCCTCGGCCAGGCCGTCCCAGTAGCCGCTCAGCTCGGCGTCGTCGTCGCCGAAGAGCGCGATCGTGATGCGGGCGCCGCTCTCGGCCGGGCTCGAGGAGGGGGAGTCGGAGCCCATCAGGATCATCCCGCTCGGCGTGACGAGCTGGGCGTGCATGATCCGGTCCTGGTCGGCCGGATCCGCGCTCATCCCGAAGTCGCCGAAGCGGCTGGAGCTGAGCTCGCCGCCGAGGACGTCCCGGTAGAACTCCATCGCCTCCTGCGCGGAGCCGTCGAAGCCGATGTAGGGGCTCAGTGAAGTGGGCACGGCACGCCTTTCCGTCGAGGTGCGCCCAGTATCTCCGCGTCCCGACGCGAGCACCAGGGGCGTCCTGCAGAAGGTCCGCCCCCGGTCCTCAGAGCTCGTCGCGGGTGGGCGGGTTCGCGCCGGAGCGGGAGGTCGTGATGCCGGCGACGTGCGCGGCGTGGCGGCCGATCGCGTGCAGGGCGGGGCCGTCGAGCAGCATCCCGTTCGCGGCGCCGAGGCCCTGGCGGAACGCCTCGTCGAGGATCGCGCCCATCGCGGAGTCGCCGGCGCCGATCGTGTCCGCCACCACGATCCGGGCGGCGGGCACGGTCACCCGCGTGACGGCCGAGGCCAGCAGAAGTCCCTCCGCGCCGCGGGTGACGACCGCGAGCTGCGACCCGAGGGAGAGCAGCCGGCTGAGGACCTCGTCGAGCTGCATCGTCGGGTAGAGCCACTCCGCGTCCTCGTCGCTGAGCTTCACGACCTCGCACGCGGCGGCGATCCGCTCGAAGCGCGCGAGCGCCTCGGCGTGCGCGCCGACCAGAGCCGGGCGGATGTTCGCGTCGACGCTCGCCGTCACTCCGGCGGGCAGAGCCTCGAGGAGCTCGAGCACGGCGGATCCGCCCGGCTCGAGGAAGATCGCGATGGAACCGGTGTGGACGTGGGAGGCGCCCTCCGGGTCCGCCGCCGGCGGGTTCCAGGAGAGGTCGAAGACGTAGCGGGCCGACCCGTCCGCGGCGAGGACCGCCCGAGCGGTGCTGGTGCGCTCCGAGTCGCCGTGCCGGACCTCCACTCCGGAGGCCTCGAGGTGGGCGCTGATGCGGCGGCCGCGCTCGTCGTCGGCGATGTCGGTGACGAGGGTCGCGGGTCGCCCGAGTCGGGCGAGCGTGAGGGCGACGTTGGCCGGGGAGCCGCCGACGTGCTCCGTGGCGCTGCCGTCGCGCTCGACGATGTCGATCAGCGCCTCGCCGATGACCAGGGTGCGGGAAGCCGGGCTGACGCGCTCGTCGGTGGAGGACATGCCGACATCATGCCGGGTGACGGGGTCGCCCCGCGACGCGCGGGGCCGACCGGCGCGAGCGGCTCGCGTCCCGACCGCGGTCTCAGCCCCGGGCGCGCAGGTCCGCCAGCACCGCGTCCACGGTCGTGATCTCGATCAGCGGCGCGTACAGGGACATGGCGTCGAGCGCGCGCTGGTGGTCGGCCTCGGAGGCGCCCGCGCAGGCGTCCGCGGCGACCCTGACCCGCACTCCGGCGTCCGCGGCCGCCAGCGCCGTCGAGAGCACGCAGCAGTCGGTCGAGACGCCGGTGAGCACGAGCTCGCGGGAGTCGTCGAGCTCGGCCTCGAGCTCGGGCCCCCACTTGCCGAAGGTCGTGGCGGTGATCGTGCGGTGGCCCTCGAACCCGGCCGCGAGCTCGTAGAGCCGGTCGCTCTCGGGGACGAGCGCGAACGGCCACTCGCGGTAGTAGGGGATCCACGCGCCGGCGGGCCGCTCCGGGGCGACGAAGCGGGTGGTCACGACCCGCTCGCCGAACGCCGGGAGGAGCCGGCGGGTCCCCTCGGCCGCGCGCTCGAATCCGCCGGATCCCCACGGCGACTCGGCGTCGGCGAAGACGTGCTGCAGGTCGATCGCGACGAGCAGGCTCACGCCGAGGCCTCCTGGCGGCGGACGGCCCCGCGCGAGAGGGCGAGCGTTCCCGCGAAGCCGATCACGAGCGCCACGAGGACGCCGAGGTTGGCGCCGGCCCAGTCGCCGTCGCGGCCGCCGAGCGGGCCGAGGAGGTAGCCCTCCCACTCGAACCCGGGGGAGTAGTTGACCACCAGGCCCCAGCCGACGACGGCGCCGATCAGCACGAGGGCCACGGGGACCGCCGAGACGCTGCCGTAGCGGCCGCGGGAGTCGTACAGAGCCTCCTGGTCGTAGTCGCGCCGACGGAGGAGGAGGTCCGCGAGGAAGACGCCGAGCCAGGCCGCGATCGGCACGCCGAGGGTGATCAGGAAGCCCTGGAACGGGCCGAGGAAGTCGCCCGCGACGAACACGACGTAGACCGCTCCGAGGACCATCAGCACGCCGTCGATCCCGGCGGCCACCGGCCGCGAGACCTTGAGCCCCGTGCTGAGCAGCGCCAGGCCCGAGGAGTAGATGTCCATCACGGCCCCGCCGATCAGGCCGAGCAGCGCGACGACGATGAAGGGGAGCAGGAACCAGGTCGGCAGGATCCCGGCGAGCGCTCCGATCGGGTCCGCGGCGATCGCGTCCGAGAGCTCCTGCGAGGAGCCGGCCAGCAGCAGGCCGACCACCACCAGCACGACGGGCGCGACCGCTCCGCCGATCGTCGTCCACGCGATCACTCCGCTCGTGCGGGCACCGCGGGGGAGGTAGCGGGAGTAGTCGGCCGCGGCGTTCACCCAGCCCAGCCCGAAGCCGGTCATCATGAACACGAGCCCGCCGATGACCGCGGCGGCCGAGCCCGCGGGCAGGGCGCCGACGGCGGCGAGGTCGATCCGGTCGAGGACGAGCACGACGTAGACCACGGTCAGCACGGCGGTCGCGACGGTGATCGCGAGCTGGAGCCGCATGATCAGGCGGAAACCCGCGATCCCGGCGATCACGATGAGCGCGGCGACCACGATCAGCGCGACCACCTTGGTGAGCACGCCCCCGTCCCAGCCGAACTCCTCGAACACCGTCGCCGTCGCGAGCACCGCGAGTGAGGCCAGCACCGTCTCCCAGCCCACCGTGAGCAGCCAGGAGATCACCGAGACGAGGCGGTTGCCGTCGACCCCGAAGGCCGCCCGGCTGAGCACCATCGTGGGGGCGGAGCCGCGCTTGCCGGCGACGGCGACCAGACCGCAGAAGAGGAACGAGACGACGATCCCGATCACGCTGACGAGCGTCGCCTGCCCGAAGGAGAGGCCGAAGCCGAGGAGGAAGGAGCCGTAGCTCAGCCCGAGCACGGACACGTTCGCGGCGAACCACGGCCAGAACAGGTCGCGAGGGCGGCCGTGCCGCTCCGACTCCTGGATCGTGTCGAGGCCGTTGAGCTCGATGCCGCTCGCGGGGCGGGTGCTCGGACGATCGGGGGAGGTCATCGCGTCCTCGTTCTCACGGGTGCCGGCCCTGCGCCGGAGCTGTGACGAACCTACAGCGCCCCGCGCTCGAACAGCAGCCGGAGCGATTCGAGGTCGTCCGCGACCCGCGCGCAGTCCTCGTCCCAGTCGTCGAGGCTCATCCCGGGGCGCCGCCGCACGGTGAAGGCCACCTCGGCGCCGTCCCCGTTCACGAGCACCCGGAGCGGATTGTCCACCACCGTCCCGTCGGGGAGCGTGACCTCGTGGTCCGCGACGCCGAACGGGTTCTGCGGGGCGAAGCGCACCTCGACCCGGCCCATCGGCGAGTCGGCGAACCAGCGTCCGTCGACCTCTTCGAGCGCGGCGGAGGCGAGGCCCGCGGCCCACCGCGGAAGGTTCGCCGGGTCGGAGACGAAGGCGTACACCTCCGCGGCCGGAGCCTCGATCACGACGCCCACGGGGCGCGATTCGTACAGGGTCATCCGCTCGTCCTTCCTCTGCAGCCGGTCAGTGCTCGTCGCCGAAGCTGGCGACCAGCAGCGCGGCGAGCGCCGTCCGCTCCAGCATGCCCTCGATGCCGATCGCCTCGCTGCGCGCGTGCGCACCCTCGCCCGGGGCGCCGAGCCCGTCGAGGACCGGCAGGCCCAGCGCGGCGACGAGGTTGCCGTCGCTCGCCCCGCCGACCGCGATCTCGCGGAGGGGGACGTCGATCCGCTTCGCGACCCGCTCGGCCCTGCGGTAGAGCGCGGCGACGGAGGCGGTCCGCTCGAAGACGGGCCGCTCCCAGGAGCCGCGCACCTCCAGCCGGATGCGCGGGTCGGCGGCGGTGAGCGCGTCGAGCTCGGCCTCGACGCGGGCGGCCTCGGCGGATCCGCGGATCCGCGCCTCCAGCTCCAGGCGCACGCGGGCCGTCGTCACGTTGACCCGCGAGCCGCCGGAGACCACTCCGATGTTGACCGAGGTGCCCTCCTCCTCCCGCGCGATCGCCAGCACCCGCGGGATCAGCGAGCCGAGCTCGTGGATCGCGCTCGCCCCCTTCTCCGGCTCGACCCCGGCGTGCGCCTCGACCCCGACCACGTCGATCACGAAGCGCCCGATGCCCTTGCGCGCCGTCTTGACCGCGTCGCCGATCGCGCCCTCGAACACCAGGACCGCGTCGGCGCCCGCGCACTGCCGCTCCAGGAACGGGCGGGAGGCGGCGCTGCCGATCTCCTCGTCCCCGCTCATCACCAGGCGGACGGCCGGATGCGGGACGCCGGCGTGGCGGAGCGCGGCCACCAGCCACACCATCTGCACCAGCCCGGCCTTCATGTCGTAGCTGCCCGGGCCGCTCAGGCGGTCGCCGTCGACGGCGAAGGGCCAGGAGCGGGTCGTGCCCAGGGGCCACACCGTGTCGTAGTGGCCGAGCAGCGCCACGAACGGACGCGTGCCCCGGTGCGGTCTCGCGCCGCCGCTCGCCGGGACGGTCCAGCTGGTCGCGGTCGGCGCGTCCTGCGCACGCTCGTGCTGCACGTCGGCGTCGTGCCCGAGCCGTTCTCCCACCCAGTGCACCAGGAAGGCGTGCAGCTCGCCGAGCGCCTCGAGGGAGTCGCTGGGGCTCTCGATCATCACGAGGTGCCGGACGTCGTCGAGCATCCGCGAGCGGTTGTCGCGGAGGAAGGAGCGCACGCGGGCGGCGTCGTCGGCATCGGGGAAGGTCATCGACTCCGGAGTACCAGAGTGCGGCCGCTCGCGCGAACCGGCTGAACCGTTCGGGCCCCCGTTACGTTGGTGCAGGAAGAGGTGGAGATGTCCGAGGATCAGGCCCAGATGCTGCGTGCGCTGCACGACGAGCACGCCAGCGCGCTCTGGCGGTTCGTGCTGCGCCTGACCGGCGACCGCCAGATGGCGGAGGACGTCGTGCAGGAGGCGCTGCTGCGCGCCTGGAAGCACCCCGAGATCCTCGCCCAGGGCGAGGCCGCCGCCCGCTCCTGGCTCTACACCGTGGCCCGGAACCTCGTCATCGACGACCGCCGCAGCGCCCGCTACGCCCGGGAGCTGGGCACGGACGAGGTCCCCGAGCGCCCGACCGCCGACCGCACCGACCAGGTGCTCGACGCCTGGCTGCTCTCGGACGCGCTCAGCGGACTGAGCCACGACCACCGCGCCGTCATCGTGCACGCCTACTACGGCGGCCGCACGGTCACCGAGATCGCCGCGCTGCTGGGGATCGCCCCGGGCACCGTCAAGTCTCGGATGCACTACGGGATGCGGGCCCTCAAGCTCGCACTGCAGGAGCGGGGGGTGACGGAGCTGTGAGCCGCGACCCCTCCTCCGACGACCGGCACGACGACCCCTTCCGCGACTGGGACGCCGCGTACCTCCTCGGATCCCTGACCGCTGCCGACCGCCGCGAGTACGAGCTGCACCTGCGCGCCTGCCCCGGCTGCCGCGAGTCCCTCGCCGAGTTCGTCCCGCTGCCGGGCCTGCTGGCCCACCTGCCCCAGGACGAGGCGATGCGCCTGGTCGAGGAGCCGGAGGCGGCCGGCGATCCGGCTCCGGCGGCACTGCTGACCCGCCTCGCCGCGGCCACCGACTCCGTCCGCCGCCGCACGCGGCTGCGCATCGCGGGCCTGGTGCTCGCCGCCGCGGGCGTCTCGGCCGCCGCCGCCGTCGCCCTGCCGCTCGCGATCGGCCCGACCCTCGCCCCCGTCGAGACCGTCGGCTCGACCGTCTCGCTCGCCGCGGCTCCGGGCGTCCCCGTCGAGGCCTCCGTGCGGTTCGTGCCGCAGCAGTGGGGCACGCGGATCGACATGGACTGCAGCTGGGCCGACACGGCCGAGCAGTACGCGGGCTCGGCCGGCTACGTCCTCTACGTCACGGACACCTCGGGCGGCACCGAGGCCGTCGGATCGTGGACGAGCGCGCCGGGGACGACGATGGAGCCCAGCCTCGCCACCGGGCTCCCGCTGTCCGAGATCGCCTCGGTCGAGGTGCGGCTGCAGGGATCGGACACCGTCGTGCTCACCGGCCGCCCCTGAGCGGGCCGCCGGATTCCCAGGTGCGCGCTCGGCGGACTGAGTAGCTTCTCAGTCATGACGATCGCGACCCTCGCCCTCGCCCCCGCCTCCGTGGCGACCGCCTCCTCCTCCGACAGCATCGACGAGCTCTCCGGACTCGTCGGCGTCGCCGCGCGGGTGATCGCCGCGCTCGGAGAGGCGGGCGTCGGCCTGCTGACGCTGATCGAGACGGTGTTCCCGCCGATCCCGAGCGAGCTCGTGCTGCCGCTGGCCGGCTTCCTCGCCCAGCAGGGCCGGATGAACCTGGTGCTGGTCGTGATCACGGCGACCCTCGGCGCCTACCTCGGCGGCCTGATCCTCTACGCGCTCGGCCACCGCATCGGCACGGAGCGCTCGATCCGCCTGCTCTCCAAGCTCCCGCTGGTCGACCGCGAGGACTTCGAGAAGGCGGTCGGCTGGTTCCGCCGGCACGGCACCTGGGCGGTCCTCTTCGGTCGCCTCATCCCGGGCGTGCGCAGCCTCATCTCGCTCCCCGCGGGGGCCGAGCGGATGAACCTGCTGCTGTTCTCGGGACTGACGATCCTCGGCTCCGGCGTCTGGAACGGCCTGCTGATCGGCCTCGGCGCGGCCCTCGGCACGCAGTACGAGCTCGTCGACCAGTACGCGGGCGTGCTCGACGCGATCATCTACAGCGCGTTCGGCGTGCTGCTGCTCGCGCTCGTTGTGCGCCGCGTGCGGCGGCACCGTGCCGCGGCGCGCACCGGATCGCGGCACTGACCTGCGTCCTCGGGCGGGCGGGCGCAAGGCCCCGCGCCACCCCGCCCCGGTGCCCTAACGTTCGAGGGGTCCGCACTCCCCGACGCGAAGGAACGCCATGTCCGAGACCGCCGCGCCCACGATGTCCCGCACCTCCGTCGAGCGCTGGTGGATCATCGCCGTCTCGCTGATCGCGATCGTGCTCGGCGTCATCGCCGTCCTGATCCCCGGTCCGACGCTGCTGACCGTCGCCATCGTCTTCGGCATCCACCTGATCGCCGCGGGCGTCTTCCGCCTGCTGCTGGCCTTCACCGCCTCGCGGCTCGATGCCCGGGTGCGCTGGCTCGCGGGCCTGCTCGGCGCCCTGATCCTGGTCGCGGGCATCCTGTGCCTGTCGAACCCGTTCGAGTCGCTGAGCGTCCTGGGCCTCGTGATCGGCGCGGGCTGGATCCTCGACGGCGTCTCGAGCATCACCAGCGGCCGCACCGTCGCCGGCCCCGCGTGGCTGCCGATCGCGGCAGGGATCGCCTCGGTCATCGCGGGCGTCCTGACGATCATCATGCCCGTGCTGGCGCTGGCCTCCTTCGTCACGGTCGCGGCCATCCTGCTGATCGTCGTGGGCGTCTCGGGCCTGCTCCTGCTCCCGGGCCGCACGAAGCGCCCCGAGAGCGCCGAGGCGTAGACCGCGCGGATGGCCGATCCCGATCTCGTCCCCGAGCTGCTCGTCGCCGACCTCGACCGGAGCCTGGGATTCTGGTGCGGTCCCTGCGGGTTCCGGATCCACTACGCCCGGCCCGAGGAGGGCTTCGCGTACCTGGTCCTCGGCTCCGCGCACGTGATGCTCGAAGAGGCGGGGCGGGGCCGCAACTGGATCGCGGCACCGCTGGAGCGCCCGCTCGGCCGGGGGATGAACCTGCAGCTGCACGTCGACGACGCCGACCGGACGGCAGCGGCGCTCGCCGAGGCCGGGACGCCGCTGTTCTCGCCGCTCGAGACCCGCTGGTACCGGGTCGGAGCGGAGGAGGCGGGCGTCCGTCAGCTGGTGGTCGCCGATCCCGACGGGTACCTGCTGCGGTTCCAGTCGTCGCTCGGACGCCGACCGGCCCGAGCGGACGTCCCCGTCGCTCCCTGACCGGCCGACTGCGCCACCATCCGCTCGGCTCAGGACGTCATGCCAGCGAGTGACGACCGTGACACCGCGCGGCTGGTTCCCTCGGAGACATGACGCAGCACCCCGCCACCGCGACCCTCCCGCAGGTCCCGGCCGCCGCCCTCTCCGAGCCCGCGAGCGAGCAGGCCGCCTCGGCGGAGCACGAGCCCCTCGTCCGTCCGGCGGACCTGGTGTCGGCGCTCACGGGCGTCGCGCTCTGCTTCTTCTCCCTCTCCGTCTACGCCATCGCGCACTGGCAGTACTTCGGCACGGACGTCGACGAGGTGAGCGTCCTCGGCTGGCTCGCGCCGCTGATCGCCGGCGTCGCCTGCCTGCTGTCGGCCGTCGTGTCCGTCGGGGTCCGCGCCTCCGGGCGCCGCGCCGAGCGGACCGCGGCATGATCCCCGTCCTCGCCGGGCCCGGCCTCGAGGCCGCGGAGCAGCTCCTCGTCCGCGCCGGATGCCTCCGCCCCGAGCACCCGTGGGCGGCCGGTGCCGCCACGGAGGCCGCGCCGCGGATCGACTTCGCCGTCCTCGCCGAGCAGGCGTGCCTCCTCGACCTCTCGGAGGAGGCGGTCGCCCGCATCGCCGTGTCGCTCGCCACCGGCCGTCCCGTCGATCTGCGGAGCGCCTTCGGGCATCTCGCGCGCGACCACGCTCAGCTCGTCATGACCGCGGTCGCCGCTGCCGCCGGGCACGATCGCGTGAGCAGCCGGATCCGCGTGGTCGGCGACGAGCGCCGGGTCGAGACGGCGCCGCCCCTGGCCGTCTGGCCCTCCTGAGCCCCCCGCCCGCCCCGATCGGGCGGGCGCGCTCGCCGATCCGACCCTGGGCTCCGCGTTCCTCCGATGCTCCGGCCCGGTGAGCCGTACGGAGGTGCCGTGCCGCCGACCCGCGTCGCTACGGCCTTTCGGAGGTGCCCGGTTTAGGGTGTCCGTGTGCAACGAGTCGACGATTTCCCAGGAGCCGGACCGGTGGCGACCTCACCCGAATCCGGTGACCAGGGGGAGGCGTCCGCGCATCGGCTCTCCCCGACGGCGACCTCTCCCGTGCAGGTGACGAGCGGCGAGGCCGGCTACCAGGGCGGCAACGTGGCCGATCCGGTGTGGCAGTCGTGGCGCGACGAGCTCGCCAAGGTCGGCGGTCCGTCGCCCCTGCTCCACTTCGTGGACTCGCCCCGGACGCGCATCGAGCTCTCGACCACGCACCCCGGCGGGCTGCCCCCGTTCATCTCGGGCAAGACGACGCTCCTCTCCTCGCTCATCCGCGACGAGCTCGCCCTGCGCACCGCGAAGAACGCCGCGGGTGCGATCACCGACAAGGGGATCGAGCTGCGCTCGGTCCGCGGCATCGAGGGCGTCCACCTCGCCATCGGCCTCGCCCAGTGGCGCGCCGGCGACACGGAGTTCACCGCACCCGTGCTCCTGCGCCCGCTCGCCATCCGCCGCTACGGCCGCGACTTCGAGCTCAAGCTCAAGGGCCAGCCCTACTTCAACCCGCAGCTCGCGCGTGCCCTCAAGCAGCAGTTCGGCATCACGATCGACCCCGAGCAGTTCGTCGAGCTGGCCGTGCAGAACGGCGTCTTCAAGCCGCAGCCGGTCATCGACCAGCTGCGCGGCCTGACCTCGCACCTGCCGTGGTTCGCCGTGCACCCGCGCCTCGTGGTCTCGAGCTTCGCCGACGTGGCGGGCGACATGCTCCGCGACGCCCGGATGCTCGAGCACCCCGTCCTCGACGCCGTCGCCGGGAACCCGGCCGCCAAGCGGGCGCTGCAGCAGTCGCAGAAGGTGGCGTCGATCATCCCGCAGGACGAGCGTCCTCCGGCGACCGACAACCTCCTCCTCGACGCGGACGCCGAGCAGGAGCAGGTGATCGCGAACATCGCGGCCGGCAACTCGCTCGTCGTGAAGACCCTCCCCGGCACGGGCGGCACCCAGACCATCGTCAACGCGATCGGCGCCCTGGCCGCCCAGCACAAGCGCGTGCTGGTCGTCAGCGCCCGCCGGTCGAGCCTCGACAGCATCCACCAGCGCCTGCTCTCGGCGGGCCTGGGCGGCATCGCGGTCGGGCCCCGCACGCTCCGCCGCGACCTCATCCAGTCGATCGGCCGCAACGAGAAGGCCGCGCGCCCCTCCATCAGCGAGATCGACGACGCCCTGCTCCGGCTGCGGAAGGTGCTGCTCGACTACCGCGGCGCGCTCTCCCGGCGCGACGAGAGCTTCGGCGTCTCGGCGCTGCAGGCCCTCGAGGAGCTCGCCCGCCTCTCGCAGCTGCGGACGCCCCCGTCGACCGCCGCCCGCCTCGACCGCCGCTCCGTCACCGCTCTCGCGCACAGCCGCCCCGAGGCGACCCGGATGCTGATCGAGTCGGCGCGCCTGGGCGAGTTCCGCTACGGCCCGGGCGACTCGCCCTGGTACGGGGCCCAGTTCGACTCCACCGCCGACGCCGAGGTCGCCCACGAGCTGGCCAAGCGACTGCACCTGCGCGACCTGCCGCGCCTGCTCGACCGCGCCCAGGACGTCATCGGCCAGACGCGGATGCGCCCGTTCGAGTCGGTCGCCGAGCTCGGCATCTACCTGCGCCTGCTGCAGGACGTCCGCGAGACGCTGGACAAGTTCCAGCCGGCCGTCTTCGACCGCTCGATCCAGGACCTCATCGTCGCCACCTCGCCGCGCCGCGAGGCCGCCGAGATGTCGTCCACCAACCGCCGGCGCCTGAAGAAGCTCGCCCGCGAGTACCTGCGTCCCGGCGCGCACGTCACCGACCTCAACGCGGCGCTCCGCCGGGTGCAGCAGCAGCGGACGCTGTGGCAGCGCTACGCGGTCGCCGGCACGATCCCCGAGGTCCCGGTCGGCGTCGCCGACGTGCAGGTGGCCTACCAGCAGGTGACCGACCAGCTGAGCCGTCTCGACGAGCCGCTCGGCCGCCGCGGGACGAACCTGCAGCTCGCCTCGCTCCCTCTCGCCGAGCTGGCCTCGATGGTGTCCGGCCTCGCCGAGGACAGCGAGGTGCTGGCCAACCTCCAGGAGCGGACGACCCTCCTCGCCACCCTGCGCGACTGGGGCCTGGACCCGCTACTCACCGACCTCTCGCGCCGCCACGTGCCGGCCGAGCTGGTCGCGGGCGAGCTGGACCTGGCCTGGTGGCGCTCGGCGCTCGAGATCATGCTGACCGACGAGCGTGCGCTGCTCGGCGGCAACACGAGCGTGCTCGACCGGCTCGAGGCCGACTTCAAGCTCGTCGACGAGGCGCACGCCGCCTCGAGCGCCGAGCTGCTGGCCTGGAAGCTCTCCGAGACCTGGAAGATCGGGCTCGTCGACTGGCCGCAGGAGCGCGACGCGCTGCGCGCGCTGCTGCGCACCGAGGCGGCGACGACCCCTCAGGAGCTGCAGAAGGCCGCTCCGCACCTCTCGCGCGTGCTCGCTCCGGCCTGGCTCGCCTCGCCGTACGAGGTGCACCGCATCGGCACCGAGACGACCTTCGACGCGGTGTTCCTCGTCGATGCCGGGGCGACCACGCTGGCCGAGAACGTCGGAGCGATCCGCCGGGCCAAGCAGGTCGTCGCGTTCGGCGACCCGGTCACGCAGACCCCCACTCCCTTCGGCCTGCGCGTCGACGAGACGCCGGAGTTCGGCTCCACCGCCTCGCGGACCGACGTGGAAGCGCTGCACGCCCAGTCGGCGCTCGCCCGCCTCGGCGAGCTGCTCAACACCGTCACGCTCACCCGCAGCTACCGCGCGGGCGGCGAGGACCTGGCCGAGCTGGTCAACCGCCGCTTCTACGGCGGCCGCATCGACTCGCTGCCCTGGGCCGGCTCGTTCCTCGGACACGACTCGCTCCGCTTCCACTACATCGCGAGCGGGCACGGCATGCCCGAGAACGACTCCGGAGCCGTCGAGTCCGTCGACGCCGAGGTCGCGAAGGTGGTCGAGCTGGTGCTCGAGCACGCGGTGATCCGTCCGCGCGAGTCGCTGATGGTCATCACCGCGAGTCCTCGCCACGCCGTGCGGGTGCAGCAGGCGGTGCTGACGGCCTTCGCCAAGCGCACCGATCTGAGCGACTTCATCCTCGGCGACCGTCCCGAGCCCTTCGCCGTCGTGACGCTGGAGCAGTCGGTCGCGCAGAGCCGCGACCGCGTCATCTTCTCGATCGGCTACGGCCGGACGCCCCACGGCCGCCTGCTGTCGAACTTCGGCGCTCTCGCGGAGCCGGGCGGAGAGCGCCTGCTGGCGGTCGGGATGACCCGTGCCCGCCGCTCGATGGACATCGTCTCGTGCTTCCGCCCGGGCGACATCGACGAGTCGCGCATGCGCTACGGCATGGTCGCGCTCGCGCAGGTGCTGCAGGAGGCGGAGGACCGCGTCCAGCCGAGCGACCGCGACGACTACTCGGAGCCGATGCTGGTGGATCTCGCCGCGCGCCTCGAGCGCCGCGGACTCCGGGTCAACATCGGGCACAAGGGCAAGCTGGCCCTCGTCGCCGCGCACGGGACCCGTGCCGTGGTGGTCGAGACCGACCGCGACGTGAGCACGCAGAGCCTGCGCGTGTCGCTGCGCCTGCGTCCGGAGCTACTGCGCCGGCTGGGCTGGCACTACCTGCGGGTGCACAACTTCGAGCTGTTCGCCGACCCCGAGGCCGTGGCCGCGCGGGTGGCCGGGCTGATCGGTGCGACCGCGGGGGAGGAGCAGACCGCTGCTCCCGCCGCCGGCGAGGCTGCTGCTCCCACCGCTGCTGCTCCCGCCGCTCCTGCTGCCGCCGCCGCTCCGGCGTCGGGGGAGACGCAGCCCGTCGAGCCGCTGCCGCGCGACTGATCGTGGCGCAGGATCCCGGCGCCCCCGCGGGTGCCGACCGCCCGTTGCGGCGCACCCGCGGCGGCCGGCGGGCGACGCTCCCCGCGAAGCCCGGCACCGATCCGTCCCCGCACGATGCTCCGGTCGCCGACCCCTCCGCGCCGCCCGCGCGCCCCGACACCGGCCCGAACGACGCGCGCCTGCGCCAGGACGTCCCCCCGCACTACTGATTCCACCCGCGCGGCTGGCGGTCCGCGAGTCGACGCCGGTCCCGGACCTCACCCCGGCACGCCCCTGCTCGACGGGCGACCACATCACGCGGACGTCTGGCGACCGCTCACGTCGGGCCCGTCGACGGTGGCCGACCGCTTCCCGTCCGATGCCCGCTGACGACCGCTTCCGTCCGGTGCGCGCTGACCGTCCGCTTCGGCCCGGCGCCCGCTGGCGACCGCGCACGCCCAGCGCCCGCTGACCGACTGCACCCGTCCGGTGCCCGTTGACCGACCGCTTCCCGCCCGGTGCCCGCCGGTATCGAGGAGCGCGTGGAGACAGGGCCGATCAGCCCCCGTCGGAGACGCCGAAGGTCCCGTTCGGCGACCTCCCGAAGGTGCAGGTGCCGTCCGAAACGCGTGCCGACGTTTCGGACGCACCGTTCGCACAACGCTCTGCGAAGCGTTCCCCCATCGGGAAGCCGACCGCGGTCCTCTTCCGCCTCCGGCGGAAGGAGACAGAGCGACTCAGTCGACGTGCTTGCCGGAGTTCGCGGTGGTGGCGGTGCCGTTGTTGGCGAGCAGGTCGCGGATGTCGGCGAGGAGCTCGAGCTCGGTGGGGGCCTTGTCCTCCGCGGCGGGGGCGTCGGCGGCCTTCTTGGCGAAGGCAGCGTTCTTGAGGTGGTTGATCGGCAGGACGAACGCGAAGTAGAGGACGAAGGCGACGATCACGAACTGGATCAGGGCCGAGACGACCGAGCCGTAGGCGATGACGGTCGGGTCCTCGCCGTTCTCTCCCGGTCGGATGGGCCAGACCAGGGCCTCGAGGGAGGAGGCGTCGAAGATCACGCCGATGAGCGGGTTGAAGATCCCCGTCACGATCGCGTTGACGATGGTCGTGAAGGCGGCGCCGATGACCACGGCGACAGCCAGGTCGATGACGTTGCCGCGGAGGATGAACTCTTTGAAGCCGTTGATCATGATGGTTCCGTTTCTGCCGTGAGCGGTGGGTGGCGGGTCAGCTCCCGGAGGAGGAACCCGAGGAGGAGGACCCGGAGGAGCCCGAGGACGACGAGGAGAAGGACGATCCGGAGCCCGAGGACCCCGAGCCGGACGAGGAGCCGCCCGAGCCCGATGAACCCGAGGATCCGGAGGAGGAGCCGCCCGATCCCGAGGAGCCCGACGACGAGTCGGATGAGCCGGAGCCGGATGCGCCCGAGCCGGACGAGCCGGCACCCGAGGAGGAGGAGCCGCCCTCGCTCGACTTCCCGCCGGAGCGGGAGTCGGTGCGGTAGAAGCCCGAGCCGTTGAAGGTCACGCCGACCGCGCTGAACACCTTGCGCAGCGCCCCCTGGCAGCTCGGGCACTCGGTGAGCGTGTCGTCGGTGAACTTCTGCTGGATGTCGAAGGCGTTGCCGCACTGCGTGCAGCGGTAGGAGTAGGTGGGCACAGGGGGCTCCTCGGAGGCGGGTGGGGGAGAAGGAGGACGGGGTCAGTGGCGCAGGTCGACGATGCCGGAGGGAGTGACGACTCCGTCGACGGCCTGGTCGTGGACCTCGCTGGGCACCCGGTCGACGAGCTCGCTGTCGAAGACGACGGCGTAGACCGGCGGGCACTTCTCCATCGAGCCGAGGGTCTTGTCGAAGTAGCCGCGCCCCCAGCCCATCCGCATCCCCTGCCGGTCGACGGTGGCGGCCGGGACGACGATGAGGTCGACGTCGTTGATCGCGATGGGGCCGAGCAGCTGCCCGACGGGCTCGGGCATGCCGAACAGGCCCTGGGTCTCGGTGTGGCCGTCGCCGACCGCCCAGTCGAGCAGGCCGTCCTGGCGCGAGACGGGGAAGAGGACGCGGATGCCGTGGCTCTCGGCCCAGCCCAGGAACGGCCGGGTGCTCGGCTCGTCCGGAGCGGAGAGGTAGCACGCGAGGGAGCGGGCCCCCACGCGGGTGGCGAGCTCGATCAGGTGGGCGGTGATCTGCTCCGCGGCCTGGTCGCGAGCGGTCGAGGTCTGCGTGCGGCGGCGCTCGCGCAGCTCGGCGCGCAGCGCCCGCTTCTCGTGCGTGATGTCGGCTGGCATGCGCTCAGTCTAGAACCGGGCCCCGCGCCGGCCTCCGCGCGGACGACCCTGAGGGACGCTCGTCCCGGACCGCCCCGGAACGGGGTCCGGCGCCTTCCGTCGCCGGTCCTGGCGCGAAACTCCCGCGACTTCCCCCGCCGCTAGGATGGCGCCCCATGGGCACTCGAATCCGCAAAGCAGTCATCCCCGCCGCAGGTCTCGGCACCCGCTTCCTGCCGGCGACGAAGGCCATCCCCAAGGAGATGCTGCCGGTCGTCGACAAGCCGGCGATCCAGTACGTGGTCGAGGAGGCTGCGGACGCCGGCCTCCAGGACGTGCTCGTGATCATCGGGCGCAACAAGAACGCGCTCGCCAACCACTTCGACTCGGTGCCCGAGCTCGAGCAGAACCTGTCCCAGAAGAAGGACGACAAGAAGCTCGAGCACGTCAAGTACGCCAGCGACCTCGCCGACGTGCACTTCGTCCGTCAGGGCGAGCCGAAGGGCCTCGGCCACGCGGTCTCCCGCGCGCAGCGCCACGTCGGCGACGAGCCCTTCGCCGTGCTCCTCGGCGACGACCTGATCGACGCCCGCGACCCGCTGCTCTCCCGCATGATCGACGTCGCCGAGCAGCGCGACACCACGGTGGTCGCGCTGCTCGAGGTCGACCCCGACCAGATCCACCTCTACGGCTGCGCGGCGGTCGAGGCGACCGACGAGGACGACGTGGTGCGGATCACCGGGCTGGTCGAGAAGCCCTCCAAGGAGGACGCCCCCTCGAACCTCGCGATCATCGGCCGCTACGTGCTGAAGCCCGACGTGTTCGGCGTGCTCGAGCACACCGCTCCGGGCAAGGGCGGCGAGATCCAGCTGACCGACGCGCTGGAGCGCATGGCGCAGGACCCGGCCGAGTTCGGCGGCGTCTACGGCGTCGTGTTCCGCGGCCGCCGCTACGACACCGGCGACAAGCTCGACTACATCAAGGCCATCGTGCAGCTCGCCTCCGACCGCGACGACCTCGGCAAGGACCTCAAGCCCTGGCTGAAGGACTTCGTCGCCGGCCTCTGAGCCCCGGCGAGCGCTCCTCCGGAACGGACGGGACCCCCTGCTGCGGCACGGGATCCCGTCCGTTCGTCCGTTCCCCGAGAGCACGGAACGCCGCGGAGTCCAGTCCCCCTCCCGCAGTGCGGCGGAGCAGTAGGGTCGCATCATGCCGCTCCCGATCCCGACGCTCACCGAGGGTCGTGTCACCGTCCGCCCCATCCGCGTGCGCGACGCCCGCCCTCTCGAGCGGGAGCTGATCGCGAACCGGTCGTGGCTGCGCCAGTGGGAGGCGTCCGACCCCCGGGGAGGCGCCGCGTTCGACGTGCGCGCCAGCATCCGCTCGCTGCAGCAGAACGCGCGGGCCGGCGGGGGAGTGCCGTTCCTCATCGACTGGGACGGCGAGCTCGCCGGGCAGCTCAACATCTCGAACATCGGGTACGGCTCGCTCTCCTCCGGGTCGATCGGCTACTGGGTGTCCGAGCGCTACGCCGGGCGGGGGATCACTCCGATCGCCGTGGCACTCGCTGCCGACCACGCCTTCCTCGACCTGGGCCTGCACCGGATCGAGATCTGCATCCGCCCGGAGAACCGGCCGAGCCTGCGCGTGGTCGAGAAGCTCGGCTTCCGCTACGAGGGCCTGCGGCGGCGCTTCATCCACATCAACGGCGACTGGCGGGACCACTTCTGCTTCGCCCTCGTGGCGGAGGAGGTGCCCCGCGGCGTGCTCCGCCGCTACCTCGACGGGCAGGTCCCGTCGGAGGTCGGCCTGCCGACCGACGCGGACCTCCGCGCCTCGCGCCGCTCGGGTCTCTCCGGACCCTCCGACGGCGCCGGTGTCCCTCCGACGGGGCCCCGGCTGATCCGCGATCCGCACGGACACACCTACCCGTAATGACGGACGGGAGTGCCCGGTGCTCCTAGCGTTGTCCGCATGAGTAGCGACTGGCTGGGCGGGGGCGTCGTCTGGGCGCTCGCCGCCGTTCTGTGGGTCGCCTATTTGATCCCCACGTGGATGCGCAGGCGGTCGTACAACGCGACCGAGCGCAACGCGGTGAGGCTGCAGCAGACGCTGCGGATCCTCGCCGAGACCGCGGAAGTGCCCGAGCACGTGCGTGCGGAGGCGACGGCCCGCGAGGTGGCGCTGCAGCAGCGCCGGCTCCGGGTGACCGAGACACGACGACGAGCCGAAGAGAAGGCACAGGCGATGGAGCTGGCACAGGCGGAGAAGGCGGCGCGCGACGCGCTGCGACGGGCGACCGCGAGCGCACGGCGGAGCACGCGGTCAGGGCCCTCGGTCCTGCGCTGGCGCCAGGGCGCCGCGCTGGCCGTGCTGGTCGGGGCGGTCGCCGCGCTGGTCGGGCTCGTGATGCTGCCCTTCGGCGGCACGGGTGCGGTGCCGCTCGTCGGCCTGCTCCTCGCCGTCGCGGGGCTCGGCACGCTGATCCTGCTGGCTCCGGGTCGCCGCCGCGCCGCCGCTCCGGCCGCGACAGCGACGACGGCCGCCGCGACCGAGCGCCGGCGCGCCGAGGTCTTCGAGGCCGAGCTCGCCGAGGAGGCGGCGGACGACGCCTCCGAGGAGCTCGCCGAGGACCGTGCGAGCTGGACGCCGCAGCCGCTCCCCAAGCCGCTCTACCTCTCCCGGGGCACGGTGGCCGCCTCCGCGATGGCGTCGATCGACGCCGTGGAGCGCCTGCGCACCGCCGCGGCGGAGGCGGAGCTCGCCCAGCGCGCCGCCGCGACCGCTCCCGAGGTGGCGCCGCTGCGCGTCCCGCGTGCCGCCGCTCCCGCTCCCGAGGCGCCGCGTCCCTCCTCCCGCTTCGCCGCGATGGGCGTCGTGGACGGCGTCGACGCGATCGACCTCGACCAGGCGCTGCAGCGCCGCCGCGGGGCCTGACCCGAGTGCGAGGCGCCTGCTCGTCCGTGCTAGTGTGGACGAGTTGTTCGGGCCGGTGACGGCTCGGAAGGCACGGGTCCGTGGCGCAGTTGGTAGCGCGCTTCGTTCGCAATGAAGAGGTCAGGGGTTCGAATCCCCTCGGATCCACCACCACGGAAGGCCCGCTCGAGAGAGCGGGCCTTCTGTGTTCTCCCGGCGGCCGGATCGGGAACCTCGCCTGTTCGGCGGGTCGACCGCCTCGCGGCCTCGACGCGCTCGTCGGCGGAGGAGTGGTCCGTTGGATCGGCTTCGGTACTAGGCGTCTCCGCCGATCCTGGCTCGACCGCCGAGGACGGCGACTCCCGTCGAGACTCCGGCGACTGCGACCATCGCGACGATGCCCAGTGCCCGGAGCACGAACGCCTTGTGCTCCGAATCCTTGAGTGCTTCGTCGTCGATCGCTTCTTTGAACAGCCGAAGGACCGAGTAGCGGTCCGCCGCGCTCAGGGTGTCACGATCCAGTTCGCGGTTCAGGACGGCGCGGTACTCGGCGAAGGCCCTGTGAACCTTCTTCTGACTCTTCCAGTTGGCTCGAACGGCTGAACTCGCCTGATCTCGCACTTCACTGAACGAGTCGAGGACGAGATTCTTGAAATCCGGGAACTGCTCGACGACCTTCAGGGCGAGCTCCTCGCTCATGTTCGGCAGCTCGGATGCGAACGCTATGAACTTCTCTTTCGACAGATTCCTCCAGGAGTCGATACCGATCCTCTGCTTGAGATCGTCCTCGTTCGAGTAGTCCATGCTGATCCCTCTTCCCTCCACGGCGACGGCCGATCATCGCCTCAGAGTATCGAGGAGGAGCCGTCGGTCCACGTGCTCTCCGGGCGGGAGAGCGCGCGGGCCGGTCGTGCAGGTCCTGACGATCGGGCGCCCGAAGCTGTGGGCCGCCCGCCTCCGTGCGTCCTCCGTGTCCCCCATCCGGGCCGCGCCGGGCGGGAGCCGTTCTCCTCCGGTCCGTCGGGGGATCCGCAGCGACGTACGCTCGCCCCTCGTGCTCTCGCAGCACGCGAGGCACTCGAGCGACGGACGACCAGGGGACGGGACGACATGGGGACCACAGCACACAGGGCACGGCGGAGAGCGGCAGGGGTCGGCGCGGGGGCGATCGCGCTCCTGGCGGGGCTCCTGGCGGCACCGCCGGCGCAGGCGTCCGGGACGCAGACGCTGCTCGCGCTCGGCGACTCGATCACGCGCGCGGCGACGACCTGCGGGGTGAACCGCGACTGCGTCGAGAACTCCTGGGCGACGGGATCGGCGCCCGCGGTCGACTCGATCGCGAGCCGGATGGCGGCGGCGGATCCGCGGACGGCGGTCCGCGCGGTGAACTACGCGAAGTCGGGCGCGGTCATCAGCGGAGTCGAGTCGCGGATCGACGCCGCGGTCGCGGCCGGGGAGGAGCCGGACGTGGTCACGCTGCTGATCGGCGGCAACGACCTCTGCTCGCTGAGCCTCTCGCCCGACTCCCGCGACGGCTACGCGATGACGCCCGCGGCCTCCTTCGCCGCGTCGGCGACCCGGATCCTGCGCTCGATCGGCGAGGAGTGGCCGGAGGCGACGGTGCTCGTCGGCTCGGTCCCGGACATCGAGTCGGAGTGGGAGGCCGTGAAGCCGACGCCGGGCGCCGCGATCTGGGCCTGGGGCGGGGTCTGCCGGACCCAGCGCGGAGTCGACGCCACGACCGGAGCCCCGCTGACCGGCTCGGCCTACACCGCCTCGCTCGCGGCGGCGGAGGACCGGGAGGCCGACTTCAACGAGGCACTCGAATCGGCCTGCGCATCCGCCGCGAACGACTGCGTCTGGGACGGCGGCGCCCTCACGGCGGCTCCGATCTCGCTCGACCAGCTCTCGACGGACGTCGACTACTTCCACCCGAACGTCGCCGGCCAGGCGATGATCGCGGAGGAGCTGTGGACGGCCTGGGGCCTCGGCGACGAACCGGCTCCGACCCCGACCCCGACCCCGACTCCCACGTCGGCGCCCACCGCGGCTCCTGCTCCGGCACCCACGGGCTCGCCCGCGCCGTCGCGCGACACGACGGCTCCGAAGACCGTCATCACCGCGCCGACGAGCGGATCGACGGTGCGCGGCTCGGTCACCCTGGTCGCCACCGCCAAGGACGACGTCGGCACGACAAAGCTGAGCTTCTGGAGCGGAGCCACGCGGCTGGGCGACGCGACGAGGGCGTCGGACGGCACGTGGCGCCTGACCGTCTCGGCCTCCTCCTACCCGGCCGGGCGGTACGCGATCGTCGCGCACGCCTCCGACGCCGCAGGGAACCTCGGGCGGAGCGCTTCGATCACCCTCAAGCGCTGAGCGGCTGAGGGGGCCGCCACCGGCCCCCTCAGCCCCGCGCGACGAGCAGCACGTCGGGACGATCCCAGTTCTCGACGGTCTGCAGCACCCAGAAGATCCCGAAGAGGGCGAGCGCGACGGCCTCGCCGAGCAGGAGCCACTGCTCGCCGAGAAGTTCCGCTCCCCGCCCCGTGAGAAGCAGGAGCACCAGCGCCGCATCGACCGCGGCGATCAGCACCGCGAGAACGGCGTAGCAGCGGGAGTAGAAGCGCGGCGTCCCCGGCCCGCTCGCTCCCTCCTCGCGCACCGCGACGGCGTGCAGACCCGCGGTGACGGCGATGAGGAGGAAGAAGACGCCGGCGGCGGCGTAGTGGCCGAGCCGCAGGAACGACGGAAGCGTGCTCCAGGCCGCCAGAGCGATCAGGAGGGCGGCGGCGATCGCGGTGCGGACGAGCGCCCAGCGGTCGAGGACCCGGTCGAGGGCGAGCAGGATCACGGAGGCGACGAGGACGGCCGCGGCCGTGACCAGGTAGGCGGGCAGGGAGGCGGCGACATCACCCGCGGCCGTCGTGGGAAGGCACGACGCCCCTCCCGCCGGGCACACCGCTCCCTGGAGGCGCTGCAGCTCCTCCGAGGCGAGGGGCACCGGCACGATCGCGATGACCGGCGCCGTCATGCCCGCCATCAGCAGGAGGAAGCGCCGCACGCTCCTCCCGGCGAGGACGACCAGCGCGACGCCGACCGCGAAGAGCGCCCCGGTGAAGAGGGAGCGGACCGGGGTGTAGTACGAGGCGCTGATCGAGCGCAGCGGGCCTCCGATCACGACCTGGTGGACGAGGCCGGCCGTGAGGAGCACCACGGCCGCCACCAGGGAGAGGCGGACGTAGCGGTAGGTGCGGAGGGAGGAGACGGCACCGCCCCCGCCCAGCGCGTCGCCGCGGGCCACCCGGCTACTCCGCGCGCAGGCCGGAGGAGGCGAGGGCGAAGTCGACGTCGATGCGGATGGCGACGCGGAGGGGGTTCGGGCGCGGGGTGCGGTAGCGCTGGGAGTAGAGCTCGACGGCGTGCTGCACGGCGTCCGGCTCCTCCTCGATCGTGGCCGGACCGCCCAGGCTCAGCCACCGGATGCCGTCGACCTGCCCCACCGTCGCGGTGCCGCCCCGCCGGACGTTGAGCACCTTCTGGCTCTCGCGGGAGGTGATGACGCGGACGACGCCGTCCTCGTAGGTGAAGCCCACGGCGACCACGTGCAGGCGGCCCTGGCGGCCGGGGGTGGAGAGGGTGGCCAGGTGGCGCTCGGTGACGAAGGCGAGGCCGTCGGCGCTCAGGATGCTCATCCCGCGAGCGTAGCCGGAGGCGCCGATGCACTCCTGGGGGCGGACCGCCGGTCAGCCCTCGAGGATCAGCGCCTCGCCCTGGCCGCCTCCGCCGCAGAGCGCGGCGACGCCCATACCGCCGCCCCGGCGCCGGAGGGCCAGCGCCAGGTGCAGGGCCAGCCGTGCCCCGGAGGCGCCCACAGGGTGGCCGAGCGCGATCGCCCCGCCGTCGGGGTTGACCGCCTCGGGCTCGACGCCGAGATCGTCCGCCGACTGGAGGACGACGGAGGCGAACGCCTCGTTGATCTCGATCAGGTCCAGGTCGGACACCGCTGCACCGCGGCGGCCGAGCGCCCGGAGGATCGCCGCCGACGGCTGTGAATGCAGGGAGTTGTCCGGTCCGGCGACCTGCCCGTGCTCGGCGACGGTCGCGAGCCAGGGCAGTGCGCGCTCGCGGGCCCAGCCGCGGGACACGACGACCAGCGCGGCGGCGCCGTCCGTGATCGGGGACGAGCTGCCCGCCGTGATCGTGCCCTCGGGCGAGAACGCGGGGGCCAGCCGGGCGAGCGTCTCGACCGTGCTGTCCTCCCGGATCCCGTCGTCGGCGGACACGACGAGGTCCGGTCCGCGCCGCTGCGGAACCGCGACCGGCACGATCTCCTCGGCGAGCACGCCGGTGGACCGTGCCGCGGCGGCCCGCTGGTGCGAGAGCGCGGCGAAGGCGTCCTGGCGCTCGCGGCGGATGCCCCGTGCGGCGTTGCCGTCGTCGGTCACCCTCCCCATCAGGCGGCGGTCGAACGGATCGAGCAGGCCGTCGTGGAGGAGTGCGTCCTCGAGCGGACGCGGACCGACACCCAGGCCCGAGCGGGATCCGAGCAGGAGGTGCGGCGCGTTGGTCATCGACTCCTGCCCTCCGGCGACGACCACCTGCGCCTCGCCGAGCCGGATCATCCGCGCCGCGTCGATCACCGCGGTGAGACCCGACAGGCAGAGCTTGTTGATCGTGACCGCCGGGACGTCCCAGCCCAGGCCCGCGAGGACCGCGGCCTGCCGGGCGGGGCCCTGACCGGCTCCGGCCTGGATCACCTGGCCGAGCACGACCGCGTCGACGTCGGCCGCGGAGGCGCCCGAGCGCTCGAGAGCCCCTCGGATGGCAGCGGCGCCGAGCTCGACGCCCGAGAGCGGCGCGAAGGCTCCGGAGAAGCGGGCGAACGGGGTGCGGGCGCCCCCCAGGATCACGGGGGTGGTGTCGTCAGTGGACACGGGAACTCCTTCTCGACGGTGAGAGCGGGGGAAGCGGTGGGGAGACGGATGCCGGGAGCCGGCCCGGCTCAGGGAACGAGAAGGATCTTCCCGCGGACGTGGCCGTCCTCGCTGAGCCGGTGCGCCTCTGCGGCCTGCTCGAGCTGGAGGCGCGGACCTGTCGCGACCGCGAAGCGCCCCTCGCTCGCCAGCCGGGCGGCCAGCGGCACCCCCTCGCGGCGGAGGCTCTGCTCCTCCTCGGTCAGCGGCACGGGACTGCCGCCGCTCCAGGCCCGGATGCCCAGCTCGGCCGCCCGAGGACCGGCGACCACCGTTCCGACGTGCTGCGGATCCTCCACCAGCGCGAGCGAGGCGGCGAGCGCCTCGTCCGTCCCGGCCGCGTCGAGCACGCGGTCGACGCCCTCGGGCGCCGTGGCACGCAGCCGCTCGAGCAGTCCGGGCCCGTAGGCGACCGGCACCGCTCCGAGCGCGCGCAGCGCCTCGTGATTCGCCGGGCTCGCCGTGGCGATCACCCGGGCTCCGCGGTCGACGGCGAACTGGATCGCCGCCCGGCCGACCGCTCCGGCGCCCGCGTGGACGACGAACGTCGATCCCTCCGCGACGCCGAGCGAGACCACCGCCTGGTAGGCCGTGGAGACCGGGATGCCGAGCGCGGCCGCCTCCTCGAAGCCGAGTCCGTCGGGGAGCGGATCGAGGGAGTCGGGGGAGACCGCGACGGCGGTCGCGTAGGTGCCGGTGGCGCCGCTGACGATGACCCGGTCGCCGACGCTCCAACCGGTCACTCCCGGACCGACGGCGGAGACCACGCCGGAGCCGTCCGACCCGAGCCTCCGCGGACCGTCGAACGGCGGGCTCGGGCGCAGGCCGGAGCGCACCTTCCACTCGATCGGGTTCACGCCGGCCGCGCGGACGGCGACCACCACGGTGCCGGGCCCCGCCTCGGGCTCCGGCGCCTCGACGGTCTCGAGCACCTCGGGCCCGCCGATCCGCTCGTACTGCACGATCCTCGCCATGTCGTCCTCCTCCTCGCGGGCCACCGCCCGCTCCGGTCGCCTCAGTCCAGCAGACTCTCGCGCACCTGGCGGCGCAGCACCTTGCCGATCAGCGAGGTCGGCAGCTCGTCCACCGGGACGATCCGCCTGGGCACCTTGTAGGGCGTCAGGTGCAGCCGGCAGAAGTCGCGCAGCGCCTCCGGATCCACGGCCGTCCCGGCCCGCAGGACCACGGCCGCCGCGACGCTCTCGCCGCCGTCCTCGCGGGGGAGCCCGACGACGGCCGCGCGCGTCACGTCCGGGTGCGACTCCAGCACTCCCTCGACCTCGGAGGGGGAGACGTTGAAGCCGCCGGTGATGATGAGCTCCTTGGCCCGGTCGACGATCGTCACGAAGCCGTCGGCCGAGACGGTCGCGATGTCGCCCGTGCGCAGCCAGCCGCCGGGGAGGAGGGCCTCGGCCGTCTCCTCCGGCCGCTTCCAGTACCCCTGGAACACCTGCGGCCCCCGGAGCAGGAGCTCGCCGGACTCGCCCGGGCCGCGGTCGACCGACGGATCGGCGGGGTCGACGAGGCGGATCGTCGTGCTGGGGAACGGCACGCCCACGGTGCCGGGCCGGCGGGTCGGGCCGACCGGGTTCCCGAGGGCGACCGGCGAGCTCTCGGTCATGCCGTAGCCCTCCACCAGGAGTCCCCGGCTCGCGCGCTCCCACCGGTCCACCGTCGCGACCGGCAGGCTCATCGCTCCCGAGATCGCGAAGCGGATGCCGCGCAGGTCGAGCTCGTGGCGCTCGGAGGCGCGGGCCAGCGCGTCGTACACGGGCGGCACCGCGGGGAGGAAGGTGGGCGGCGACGACTTCGCGGCCGCCTTCACGAGGCCGACGTCGAAGGCCGGGAACAGCACGACCTTCGCGCCGATGCTGATCGCGAAGGTCAGGCACAGCGTCAGCCCGTAGGCGTGGAACAGGGGGAGCACCGCGTAGAACGTCTCGTCGCCCTCGCGCAGGCCCGGCACCCAGGCGCGGCCCTGCAGGGCGTTCGCACGGAGGTTCGCGTGCGAGAGGATCGCGCCCTTGGGCGTCCCGGTGGTGCCGCTCGTGTACTGCAGCAGGGCCGTGTCGCCGAGGACCGGGCGGGGGTGCGAGCGCGCGATGCGGCGGTTCTTCAGCAGCGACGCGAAGGGCACCAGGGAGCGGCTGCGGGGGGTCGCGGTCAGCTTCTCGCGCGACCGGCGCACCGACGGCAGGGGGAGCCGCAGCGCCAGGCGCTTGCCGAGCGGGAAGGAGCGGGTGAGGTCGACGGAGACGACGCGCTCGATGCCCAGGTCGGCGGGCATGGTCGCGACGACGTCGGCGATCTTGTCCCAGACGACCGCGAACCGGGCGCCGTGGTCCTCGAACTGCCGCCGCAGCTCGCGCGGCGTGTAGAGCGGGTTGTGCTCGACCACGATCGCTCCGAGGCGGAGAGCCGCGTAGAACGCGACGACGTGCTCGGGGCAGTTCGGGAGCACCAGCGCGACGCGGTCGCCGGCGCGCACGCCCAGACGCCGCAGGCCCTCCGCCGCGCGCGCGACCTGCTCGCCGAGCTCGGCGTAGCTGGTCTCGGCGCCGAAGAACTCGAGGGCGGTGCCGCGGCGGTACCGCGCGACCGAGTCCTCGAGCAGGTCGACGAGGGTCTGGGTGGGAGGGTCGATCTCGGCGGGCACGCCCTCCGCGTAGGAGGTCAGCCACGGCTTCGTCGCCAGGTTCGAGGATCCGGAGGTCACGGGCCGAGTATCGGGCACCCGCCTCCGCACTTCCTCCGAGGCGCGCGGAGGGGGTGCCGCACCGGGCGCGGGAGCGGCAGGCTGGCGGCATGAGCGCAGCCATCGACCTCCTCCGCGACGCCTTCGGCCGGGTGCACGAGAACGTGCACGCCGTCCTCGACGACAGCACCCCCGATCAGCTCGCGTTCCGCGCGGACGCCCGCTCGAACTCGCCCGCCTGGCTCGTCTGGCATCTCGTCCGGGTGCAGGACGACCACCTCGCCCCGCTCGCCGGCCACGAGCAGGTGTGGACGGCCGACGGCTTCCACGGCCGGTCCGGCCTGCCCTTCGGGCCCGACGAGACCGGCTACGGGCAGGAGCCGGCCGAGGTGGCGGCGCTCGCCGCGGTGCCGGCCGCGCTGCTCGCGGAGTACGCCGACGCCGTGCACCGGCAGACGCTCGCCCTCCTCGACACGCTCGGCGACGAGGACCTCGAGCGCGTCGTCGACGAGCAGTGGGATCCGCCGGTGACCCTCGGGGTGCGGCTGGTCTCGGTGATCGACGACGACACGCAGCACGTCGGCCAGGCCGCGTACGCGAAGGGTCTCGCCGAGCGCTCGGCGCGCTGAGCCCGGCCTCTACGCTGGCGGGATGCGCGCGCTCCGGACCCTGCCCGCGAGCGCGGTCCTCGCCCTCGCCACCGCGCTGACCCTCGTCGGCTCCTGGATCCCCTCCTACTGGAACGACGAGGCCGCGACCCTCCGCCTGGCGCGGCTCCCGGTGGGGGAGCTCCTCGCCTTCGTGCAGGAGAAGGACGCGGTGCACCTGGTCTACGGCCTGATGATGCACGGCTGGATCGCGATCGCCGGGGAGTCGGAGCTCGCGGTGCGGGCGCCGTCCGCTCTCGCCACGGGAGCGGCGGCGGCGGGCGTCGTCGTCCTGCTGCGATCGTTCGACCGGCCCCGGGCGGCACTCCTCGCCGCCGCGGTGCTCGTGCTGCTCCCTCGGTCCTCGTTCTCGGGGACCGAGGCGCGATCCTCTGCTCTGGCCACCGCGCTCGTGGTGGGAGCGGCGGTCCTCGTCGTGCGGGCGGCCCGCTCCGGAGGCGCCCTGCGCTGGACCGCGTTCGCGGCCGTCGCAGGTCTGGCGGACGCCGTGTTCCTCTACTCCGTGCTGGTGCTGCCGGCTCTCGTCGCTCTCGCCGCGGCCGCGGCGCCCCGGGGTGCCGTGCGGGCTCTTCCGGCGAGCGCCCTCTCGGCACTGGGCGCCGTGCCGGTGCTGCTCCTCGCCGCAGGGCAGAGCGGCCAGGTCGGCTGGCTCCGCTCGCAGCCCGTGACCGCGTTCACCGTCCTGGTCGAGCCGTTCTTCGGATCCGCGTGGTGGCTGGCCGGGATCGCCGTCGCGCTCCTCGCGGTCGCCGCGGTGCGGGGCGGCCTGCGCGGGCCGCTCCTGCCGGCCCTCGTCCTCTGGATCGTGCTGCCGACGGCGGTGCTGGTGCTCGGGACCCTCCTCGTCGAGCCGATGTTCACTCCGCGCTACCTCGCGTCGAGCACGCCCGCTCTCGCGGTCCTCCTCGGCCTCGCGCTCGACTCGTTCAGGGCCCGGACGGGCGTCGCCCTCCTCGCCCTGATCGCGGTGGCCGCCGTGCCGGTCCTGGTGCAGATGCGCACGGTCACCGGGAAGCCGGCCGGGCAGGATCTCCGCGGTCTGGCGGCCGCCGTCGAGGAGCGGGCCCGTCCGGGCGACGCCGTCCTCCTCGGCTCCTCCGGGACGGTCTCGCTCCGGCCTCGCCTGGCGCTCGCCGCCTACCCGGAGGCGTTCGCGGGCGTGGACGATGTCGCCCTCGCCGCTCCGTACGGGACGACGGGCACGTATTCGGACGTCCTGCTGGAGGGCGAGGCGCTGCACGCCGCGCTCGCCGGGGAGGACCGGGTCTGGCAGGCGCTGCCGGAGGGCGAGGCGGACACGGTGCTCGCCGAGGCGGGGTTCGTCGCGCGCGAGCGGATCCGGGTGCCGACGACGGTGCTGACGCTGTGGGAGCGCCCGGAGGGCCGCTGATCCGGAGCGCTCGGGGCGTCGCAGCCCCGGAGTGGAGAGACGCCGGAGTGCCCGGAGCCCCGCCGACGGGGAGCCGCTACCCTTGTCCCCGGCGCCGTCGCAGAGCGGTGGCGTCCGCGGAGCGAGGACCGCGCCACCGAGAGGACCCGAACGTGACGTTGCCCGAGACCACCACCACCGCCATCGCGAAGCGGAAGGGGCGCGACGTCGCCCCCGAGATCGCGCGCTCCTGGCTGCTGGTGAACGCCACCCGCACCGACACGTTCGACGCCGCGCACGCGTCCCGCGCCGACCAGATCGTCCTCGACATCGAGGACGCGGTCGACCCCAAGGCGAAGCCCGACGCGCGGACCGACGTCGCGGAGTGGCTGACCGGCGAGAAGCGCGCCTGGGTCCGCATCAACGACCACTCCACCCCGTTCTGGTCCGACGATGTCGACGCGCTGAAGGGCCTGCCCGGCCTCGCCGGCGTCATGCTCGCCAAGACCGAGGCCGCTGAGCACGTCACCGAGACCTTCGACCGCCTCGGCGGCTCTACCCCGGTGCTCGCCCTGGTCGAGTCCGCCCTCGGCATCGAGGAGGCGGTCTCGATCGCCCGCGCCCGCGGCACCTTCCGCCTCGCGTTCGGCAGCGGCGACTACCGCCGCGACACGGGCACCAGCGCCGACGACCTCGCGATGGCCTACCCGCGCTCGCGCCTGGTCGTCGCCTCGCGCATCGGCGACCTGCCCGGCCCGATCGACGGCCCGACCGTCTCGAACAGCCACCCCGTGCTGCGCGAGCAGTCCGCGCTCACGGTCTCGCTCGGCCTCACCGGGAAGCTCTGCCTCGACACCGAGCAGCTCGCCGTGATCAACGAGGTCATCAGCCCGACGCCGTCCGACGTCGCCTGGGCCCGCGACTTCCTCGACGACTTCGAGGCCCGCGGCCGCGTCATCCGCGACGGCAGCGACCTGCCCCGGCTGGGCCGCGCCAAGAAGATCGACAAGCTGGCCACGGCGTTCGGCGTCAACCCGCTGTGATCCGTCGCGGGGAGGGCGCCACCGCGGCACACTGAGGGAGCCGCGGAGACCCTCCCGCGCAGGACGGAGACTCCGATGGGCGCGGTCAGCACCTTCCTCTGGTTCGACGACGGCGCGGGGGAGGCGGCGCGCTTCTACACGGAGCTGGTGCCGAACTCGCGGATCACCGGAAGCCAGGTGCTGCCGGAGGGCTCCCCGTCGCCCGGCGAGGTGCTGTCGGTGACGTTCGAGCTCGACGGGCAGCGGTTCCAGGCGATCATCGCCGGGCCGCGGTTCCCGTTCACCGAGGCCGTCTCGATCGTCGTGACCGTCGGCGACCAGTCCGAGCTCGACCGGCTGTGGGACGCCCTGATCGCGGACGGCGGCGAGGAGAGCCGGTGCGGCTGGCTCCGCGACCGCTGGGGGCTGTCCTGGCAGATCGTGCCGGAGGTCCTCCCGCGTCTGCTCGGAGGCGCCGACCCCGAGGCGTCCGCGCGCGCTCTGCAGGCGATGCTCGCGATGAGCCGCCTCGACATCGCGGAGCTGGAGCGGGCCCATGCCGGCGCGTGACTCCGCCCGCCCGCGCCGCTCGACCTCGCTGCGGCGCGCGTACCTCCGCGACTACCGCTACGCCTACGGCTCGCGCTTCGTGCACCTGCGGGAGGGCTGGGACGTGTCGCGGTACGCGTCCGGCGACGGCGCTCCGGTGCTGCTCATCCCCGGGATCTACGAGACGTGGCAGTTCCTCCGGCCCATCGCCGAGAGGCTGCACGCGGCGGGCCATCCGATCCACGTGCTGCCCGCGCTCGGCTACAACACGCGGCCGATCGTCGCGTCGGCCGGACTCGGCCAGGACTACCTGCGCGAGCACGATCTGCGCGGAGTCGTCGTCGTCGCGCACAGCAAGGGCGGCCTGATCGGCAAGCACATGATGGTCGTCGACGACCGCGAGGACGGGCGGATCGAGCGCATGATCGCCGTCTCGACCCCGTTCAACGGCTCGTCGCTCGCACGGATCGCCCCGGCGCGGGCGCTCCGGGAGTTCGCACCCCACCGCCCGCTGATCCGCACCCTGCTGGCCGAGCGCGAGGCCGACGCGCGCATCACGTCGATCTACGGGATGCGCGACCAGTACATCCCCGGAGGGAGCCGCCTCGCCGGGGCGCACGAGAACATCGCGGTCTCGGTGGTCGGCCACTTCGCGCTGCTCTCGAGCCCGAAGGTGCTCGACCTCATCGCGGCCCGGGTCTGAGGCCGGACCGGATCCGCTGGGCTCGCCGCCCGCGTGAGGCGCCTGCCGTGCGGCGCGACCTCGACCGGAGGACGGCCGCCTCAGCGACGGGCCGAGCCGCCCGCCGCGCTCAGGACCAGGGAGTGAGCAGCACGAGCGGGATCTGCCGCTCGGTCTTCGTCTGGTACTCGGCGTAGTCCGGCCACGCGGCGACCGCGCGCTCCCACCAGGCCGCGCGCAGATCGCCCTCGAGCACGCTCGCGGCGTAGTCCTTCTTCACGGGCCCGTCCTGCAGCTCGACGTGCGGCTCCTTGAGCATGTTGCCGTACCAGACGGGGTGCTCGGGCGCGCCGCCCTTGGACGCGACGACCACGTACTCGCCCTCGTGCTCGACGCGCATCAGCGCGGTCTTGCGGAGCTTCCCGCTCTTCGAGCCGACGGTGGTCAGGACGATGATGGGGCGGCCGCGGAGGAGGTTCCCCTCGGCTCCGCCGGTCCGCTCGTAGAGCTCCGCCTGCTCGCGGGCCCACTCGGACGTGCTGGGTTCGTACTCTCCGGTCAGCGGCATGCCTCCGATCGTACGGCCGCGGCGGCCCCGGTGGCCGACCCGCGTGCAGGAGGATGGAGCGGTGTTCTCCGCAGACCCGTTCGACCGAGCCCGTATCGCCCTCCTGCGCGACGATCTGATCCGCGCCCGCTACGGCGTGGACGCCGTGCGGGGGCTCTGGGGCGACGAAGCGGCCGAGGCGCTGCACCGCGGCGACCGGGTCCCCGCCCGCCGCGCCCTCGAGCGCAGCGGCGACCACGACGCGCTGGCCACCCTCGCCCGCCTGTTCCTCCTGGCCGATCCCGTCTCGGCCGACGACGCGGACGAGGCGTTCGGCGCTCTCGCGCTGGAGGGGGCGGTGGAGCTCGGCCTGGTGCGCGTCGAGGCCGGAGCCGTCGTCACCGCGGCCCTCGACCTGCGCCCCTACGACGTGGTCGACCAGCGCGGCGCGGCCTCCTGGTGGATCGCCTCCGACCTCGGGGAGCTCGCCCTCGGCCGCGCGCTCGACGAGGACCACGTGCTCGGCGTCGGCGGCGCGAGCCTCACGCTGACCGGCCTGATGATCCAGCGACCCGTCGGCCGCGTGCTCGAC
This sequence comes from Rathayibacter sp. AY1D9, assembly GCF_002932395.1. NCBI lineage: Bacteria > Bacillati > Actinomycetota > Actinomycetes > Micrococcales > Microbacteriaceae > Rathayibacter > Rathayibacter sp. AY1D9. Next base: position 37,811 of record NZ_PSVQ01000009.1, on the reverse strand, counting down.
CTGGGGACCGGCTGCGGGATCCAGGCGCTGCACGCCTCCCGCCACGCCGAGCAGGTGGTCGCCACCGACATCTCCGAGCGCGCGCTCGCGCTCGCCTCCTTCACCGCGGCGCTCAACGGGATCGAGAACATCGAGTTCCGCCTCGGCAGCCTCTACGAGCCGGTCGCGGGGGAGCGCTTCGACCACATCGTCACGAACCCGCCGTTCGTCATCACGCCGCGAGTCGAGGGCGTCCCCTCCTACGAGTACCGCGACGGCGGGCTGGAGGGCGACGAGATCGTGCGCCGCGTGATCCTCGGAGCAGCCGAGCACCTGGTGCCCGGCGGTGTCGCGCAGCTCCTGGGGAACTGGGAGTACCGGGAGGGCGCGGACGCCTTCGACCGGATCGCGGACTGGCTCGCCGACGCCCGCAGCCCGCTGGAGCAGGCGCTCGAGGCGGGGCCCGAGGGGCTCGACGCCTGGATGGGCGGGACCGCCTCTCCGCTGGACGTCTGGGTCGTGGAGCGCGAGCGTCAGGATCCGGCGGTCTACGCCGAGACCTGGATCCGGGACGGCGGCACGACTCGCGGCCCCGCGTTCGACGCGCTGGTCGACGCCTGGCTGACCGACTTCGAGCGGCGCGGGGTGACCGGCGTCGGCTTCGGCTACGTCACGCTCCGCCTGCCCGAGCAGCCCCGCCCGCCGATCCGCCGCCTCGAGCGGATCACCACGCCGGTGGCGACCGCGGGCCTGGGCGGCCACCTCGCCGCCTGCCTCGACGCGGCCGAGGCCCTCGCGTCGATCGACGATCGCGCTCTGGCGGGTCTCGCCCTGGTCGTCGCCGGAGACGTCACGGAGGAGCGGCACTACTGGCCGGGCAACGACGATCCGACGGTGCTGCGGCTGCGCCAGGGCGGCGGCTTCGCCCGGGTCGAGGAGGTCGACACGGCGCTCGCCGCCGTGGTCGGCGCCTGCGACGGCGAGCTCACGGTGGCGGCGATCGCGGCGGCGGTCGCCTCGCTCCTCCAGGTCGAGGAGGAGGCGGTGTCCGACTCGGTGCTGCCGCGGGTGCGCGAGCTGGTGGCGACGGGGCTGCTGCGGCTGCCCCAGGGGGAACGCGGCTAGAAGAGGGTGGCGGAGTCCTCGACGGGGGGCGCAGCGGCCGCGGCAGGCGCGGCGGCGGCCGTCGGCCATCCGGGTCCGGCGTCGACGGGCTGCCGGCGCTGGTAGGCGGTCGCGGCGCTCCGGGCGCGGACGTCGGCGGCTTCGTTCATCCGGTGGTTGGCGTGCCCCTTCACCCACTCGAAGGTGACCGCCCGGCCCTGCAGCTCCTCGTCGAGCGCCTTGATGATCTCGACGTTCATCACCGGCTTGCCGTCGGCCTTGCGCCAGCCCTTCCGCTTCCAGCCCGGCAGCCACTCGGTGCAGGCCTTGATGGCGTACTGGCTGTCGCAGAGGATGTGCAGCGGCTCCTCCTCCTGCGCGGTCGCGCGCAGCAGCTCGAGCACCGCGGTGAGCTCGCCGATGTTGTTCGTGCCGTGCGACCAGCCGCCCGCGGCCCAGCGCTCGTCGTCGACGTACCAGGCCCAGCCGGCGGGGCCGGGGTTGCCCAGTGCGGACCCGTCTGCGGCGGCGATGATGCTCACGTGCGTCTCTCCTCGTGCTCTCGGTGCTCGCGCCGGTGCGGCGCCCTCCGAGGGTAGTCGGCGGGCGGGGCGGTCCGCGGCGCGCGGCGCGGAGTCAGGCGGAGGAGGAGCGGCGCGCGATCGTCACGCGCGTCGAGTACGGCATCGCGACGGTCCCGCTCCCGCCCGACTCCTCGTCCACCACGGCGTCGACCGCCGCGAGGACCGCGGCGCGCTCCTCGTCGGGCATCGCGATGACGGAGCTGCGGGACGCGAACATGTCCCGCACCCCGGCTCGGTCCAGCTCGAAGGACCACTCGAAGGCCGCGAACGCCACCCGCTCGAGAGCGGAGCCGAGCGGCGGCCGGAGTGTCTCGAAGCGCTCGGCGGTGGAGGCTCCGGCGACCTCGCCGAGCCGGCGCACCCAGGGGACCGACTCGTCGCGGATGTTCCACACCAGCGCGAGCACGCCCTCCGGCACCAGGACGCGGGCGACTTCGGCTCCCGCGCGCTCGGCGTCGACCCAGTGCCACGACTGCGCGGCGGTGACGAGCTCCGCGGAGGAGTCCGCGGCGGGGATCGCCTCGGCCGTCCCCTCCTCGGGGCGGACCCCCGGCAGATTCGAGGCGAGCCGCGCGAGCATCTCCGCGTCGGGCTCGACCGCGGTCACGGCGAGGCCGCGGGACGCGAGCGACGCGGTGAACTTGCCCGTTCCCGCGCCGAGGTCCACCGCGCGCAGCCGATCGGAGGCGTCGGCTCCCGCCGCGCGGGCCCGCTCCGGGATGAAGGCGCCCGCCACTGGCGCGGGGGCGTGCCCCACGATTCAGTCGACGGCGTCGTCGGGGTAGCCGGGCCGCCCGCGGTCGTAGGCGTCGACCGCGCTGCCGAAGGAGCGTCCGAGGCCGCTCATCGCTTCTCCGCCGCTCGCGCGAGCACGTCCACCGCGTAGCCGTAGCCGGCGATCCCCGCGCCGACGATCACGGCGATCGCGACGTCCGAGAGGTAGGAGTGCTGCCGGAACGGCTCGCGCCGGTGCACGTTGCTCACGTGGACCTCGACCATCGGCAGCTCGGTCGCGAGGACGGCGTCGCGGATCGCGATCGACGTGTGCGTGTACGCCCCGGCGTTGAGCACCACTCCCGAGACGGAGCCGCGAGCCGCGTGCAGCCGGTCGACGATCGCGCCCTCCGAGCTGCTCTGGAAGGTCTCGACCGTGAAGCCGTGCCGCTCGGCCGCCTCCGCCGCCAGCGCCTCGGCGTCGACGAGGGTGTCCGAGCCGTAGAGCTCGGGCTCGCGGGTGCCGAGCAGGTTCAGGTTCGGGCCGTTGAGGACGAGGATCGGCAGCTTCACGCTCCGACCCTAGCGCCGGCCGTCCCCGCGAGCGGGAGCGGCGGCAGCGCCGCGCGCAGGAGGATCAGCTCGCGCGCATGGGCGTCCAGACGCCGGTCCTCCTCGGTCCGCGGCTCGAGAGGCGGGACCGGCTCGGCCGCCCCGTCGGAGCCCCGCACCACGAAGACGCTCCGGCACTGCGTGGTCAGCTCCAGCTCGCCGGTCCGCGGGTCCCCGGAGCGCACGTGCACCGCCAGGTGCATGCTCCGGGCGCTCGTGTGGATGAGGCGCGCCTCCACCTCGACGAGATGCCCGATGCGCACCGGACGGTAGAAGTGGATCCCCCCGGAGTAGACGGCCACAGAGTCGCGGCCGGTCCAGCGCTGCGCGACCGCGTCGGCCGCCTCGTCGATCCAGCGCATCACGATCCCGCCGTGGGCGTTGCCGCCCCAGTTGACGTCTCCCGGTGCCGCGAGGAAGCGGAACACGATCCGCGGACCGGTGCCCTCCTCGGTGTACTCCTGGGCGCGCATCACGTCGTGCAGCCTCCGGCGGCCCTCGATGCGCGCGGCGGCGCCCTCGGCGAGGGACAGGTCCTCGATCGAGCGGGGCCGCCACTCCGGGACCGACCGCGGCCTCTTCTCGTCGTCGACGGCCACGAACACGAGGAGGCAGTGCGTGGCGTCCTCGTAGAGGCCGGTCCGCGGATCCGCCTGCGCGACCTGCACCAGCACGTGCATGCTCGTGCGCCCGGTGTGGATGACGCGGGCGGTCGCCTCGATCAGGTTGCCGACCGAGATGGGCCGGGTGAAGTGGACGTTGCCGACGTACGCCGTCACGCAGTAGCCGCCGCTCCAGCCCACGGCGCAGGCGTAGCCGGCCTTGTCGATCCACTCGAGGACGCGGCCGGCCTGGGCGCTGCGGCCGTCGGCGGTGGCGTCCTGCGGGGCGGCGAGGAAGCGGAGCGTGATGCGGTCGGTCATGGTGCCCGTCGTCGTGGGAGCGGAAGGGGGGAGTGGACCCGCGGGGGTGCGAGGAAAGGGGGATGATCCGCCCGCGGGCCACAGGGGTGTCCGGCAGGAGCCGGCTCGGTCAGGGGGATCAGGCCGCCAGCGGCAGCTTCTCGGCGAGGAGCCGGAGCCGCAGGGCCTGGAGCTCGGCGGACAGCTCGGGCGGCAGCCGGTCGCCGAACCGCGTGAAGAACTCCTCCGTGAGCGCGCACTCCTCCAGCCACGCCTCCACCGGGACGGAGAACAGCTCCTCCTTCTGGGCCGCGGAGAGCCGGAGCCCGTGCGTGTCGATCGCGACCGGCAGGTCGCCGAGGGGGCTCCGCCGCGCCTCCGCCAGCCCCTCCAGGCGGCGGACGAGCCACTGCAGCACCCGCGCGTTCTCGCCGAAGCCGGGCCAGAGGAACTCGCCGTCCGCGTCCTTCCGGAACCAGTTGACCTGGAACACCGCCGGCGCCGCATCGCCGAGCTCAGCGCCGATCGCGAGCCAGTGCGCGAAGTAGTCGGCCATGTTGTAGCCGCAGAAGGGGAGCATCGCGAACGGATCGCGGCGCAGCTCCCCGACCGTGCCCTCCGCGGCCGCGGTCTTCTCGGAGGCGACGGTCGCACCCAGGAAGACGCCGTGCTGCCACGAGGTGGCCTGCGTGACCAGCGGGACGTTGCTCGCCCGTCGGCCACCGAAGACGATCGCGTCCAGCGGCACGCCCTCGTGGGCGTCCCAGTCGGCGGAGAGCGACGGGCACTGCGCGGCCGGCGCGGTGAAGCGGGAGTTGGGGTGCGCGGCGGGCGTGCCGGACGCCGGCGTCCACGGCTGCCCGCGCCAGTCGGTCAGCCGCTCCGGGACCTCGTCGGTCAGGCCCTCCCACCACACGTCGCCGTCCTCGCGGAGCGCGACGTTGGTGAAGATCGTGTTGCCCCAGAGCGTCTGCACGGCGTTCGGGTTCGAGGTCTCCCCGGTGCCGGGAGCGACGCCGAAGAAGCCCGTCTCGGGGTTCATCGCCCAGAGGCATCCATCCTCCCCGCGGCGCATCCAGGTGATGTCGTCGCCCAGCGTCTCGACCCGCCAGCCGGGGATCGCGGGCTGCATCATCGCGAGGTTGGTCTTGCCGCACGCGCTCGGGAAGGCGGCGGCGACGTGGTAGCGCCGTCCCTCGGGCGAGACGATGCGGATCAGCAGCATGTGCTCGGCGAGCCAGCCCTCCTCGCGCCCCATCGCCGAGGCGATGCGCAGGGCGAAGCACTTCTTCGCCAGCAGGGCGTTGCCGCCGTAGCCGGAGCCGTACGAGACGATCTCGCGCGTCTCCGGGAACTGGGTGATGTACTTCACGGGGCTGCACGGCCAGGCGACGTCCTCGCGGGTGACGCCGTCCGCGTCGCGGAGGGGCAGCCCCACGGTGTGCACGCCGCGGACGAACGGGGTCTCCTCGGTGAAGGCGGCCAGCGGCTCGGAGCCCACGCGCGCCATGATCCGCAGGTTCAGCACCGCGTAGGCCGAGTCGGTGACCTGGACGCCCAGCTGCGAGAGCGGACCGCCGACGGGCCCCATCGAGAACGGGACGACGTACATCGTCCGTCCGCGCATCGCTCCGTCGAGGAGGGGAGCGAGCTCGGCCCTCATCGCGGCGGGCTCGCGCCAGTTGTTGGTCGGTCCCGCGTCGGCCTCGTCGGTCGTGCAGATGAAGGTGCGGTCCTCGACCCGGGCGACGTCGTCCGGGTCGGTGCGGGCCAGGAACGAGCCGGGCCGCCACTCCGGATTGAGCGGGAGGAGCGTGCCGGAGGCGACGAGCCGCTCGGTGAGGCGGTACCACTCCGCGGGGGAGCCGTCGCTCCACTCGATCGCGTCGGGCTGGAGGATCGCGGCGGTCTCGCGCACCCAGCGGCGGAGGGCGAGGGGCGCCGGCGGCACGACGGGCGCGGGGACGGACGTCGGCGCGGTCATGGTGCTCGGCTCGAGTCGGACGGTGTTGCTGTAGATGCTCATGCTGGCTCCGCTTTCGGTGGTCGTCGTCGACGGGGGTGGGGAGTCGCCGGCCGCAGCCGGGAAGAGGCCGGCCGGGCCGGGAGGGGCGCTCAGTGGCGCCTGAAGCCAGGATGGAGGAGGATCAGGAGGTATTCCCGGCGCTCAGGCGGTCAAGAAACCGCCTTTTTGCGCTTCCGTCACAACCGACCGCTGGAGCTCGCCGTGACCGATCCCTCGACACCCGCCCCGGGCTCCGACGCCGTGCTGCTCGGGCAGCGCCTGCGCCACTTCCGCACCCGGCGCGGACTGACCCTCGGGCAGCTCGCCGAGCGCGTCGACGTGTCGGGGAGCCAGCTCTCGCTGATCGAGACGGGCCGCCGCGAGCCGCGCCTCTCCCTCCTGCAGCGCCTCGCGGCCGCGCTCGGCGTCGAGCTGGCGGCGCTGCTCTCGGACGAGCCGCCGAGCGAGCGGGCCGCGCTGGAGATCGAGCTGGCGCGCGTGCAGAAGGGGTCGCTGTACCGCTCGCTCGGCCTGCCCGAGTTCAAGGTCAACAAGGGGCTGAGCACGCCCGTGCTGGAGGCGTTCCTCGGCGTCTACCGCGAGCTCGCACGGCGCCGGAGCGAGGCGAGTGCCACACCGGAGGAGGCGCGCCGGGCCAACACCGCCCAGCGGCTCCAGCTGCGCGAGCGCAGCTCCTACCTGCCCGAGATCGAGGAGGTGGCGGGCGAGATGCTCCGCACCGTCGGGCACCGCGGAGGAGCACTGACCCACAGCTCCGTCTCGAAGATGGCCCGGCACCTCGGCTTCGAGATCATCCACGTCGGCGACCTGCCGCACTCCGCCCGCTCGGTGATCGACCTCGCGAACGGCAGGATCTACCTCCCGCCCGCCTCGATCCCCGGGGGCCACGGCCTGCGGGCGCTGGCGCTGCAGGCGATGGCGCACCGCCTCCTCGGGCACGAGCGGCCGGTGACCTACGCCGACTTCCTCCGCCAGCGCCTCGAGATCAACTACTTCGCCGCCGCGTGCCTGATGCCGCGGGAGCCGGCGGTCGCGTTCCTCCAGGAGGCGAAGCGCGAGCGGGACATCTCGGTGGAGGACTTCCGCGACGGCTTCGGCGTCACCCACGAGGCCGCCGCCCTGCGCTTCACGAACCTGCTCACCTCGCACCTCGACATCCGGATGCACTTCCTGCGGGTGCTGGGAGACGGCTCGATCCAGAAGGCCTACGAGAACGACGGGCTGCCGCTGCCGACCGACGTCACCGGGGCCGTCGAGGGCCAGGTGGTCTGCCGCTACTGGTCGGCGCGCTCCGCGTTCACCCGGACCAACCGGACGACGGAGTACTACCAGTACGTCGACACCCCGGCGGGGACCTTCTGGTCGGCGTCGCAGACCGGCACGACCGCCACCGAGGAGTTCTCGATCACCGTGGGCGTCCCGTTCGCCGAGGCCCGTTTCTTCCGAGGCCGCGACACCGACCGCCGCGAGCTCTCCCGCTGCCCCGACGAGTCCTGCTGCCGACGCGCCCCGTCGGAGCTCGCCGCGCGCTGGGACGGCAACGCCTGGCCGAGCGCGCGCCTGCACGCGCACGTGCTCGCGCCGCTCCCGTCGGGGACCTTCCCGGGCATCGACGACGCCGAGGTCTACGAGTTCCTCGACGCGCACGCCCGCGAGTCCTGACCGCTCCCGCGAGACGCCGCTCCGGTGCGCCTGTGTCGGCGTGCCGCGTACCCGAGCGGCGTCCCGCGGAGGGGGCGGGAGGCGTCAGTCCGAGATGAGGGCGCGGGCCGTTCCCTCGTCGAGGATGAGGTCGGTGATGAGGCCGGCCGCCAGGGCGCCGCGCAGGCCCGGCAGCTTCGAGGCGCCCGACACGACGCAGATCCGGCGCGACGCGCGGCGCACCGTGGAGAGGTCCGGACCGCTTGCACGTTCGTTCATGGGGATGTCGTCCCAGCTGCCGTCGGACCGGTAGAACACCGTCGCGACGTCGCCGACGACCCCGGAGCCGCTGAGCGAGGTGAAGTCGCTCGGCTCCAGGTAGCCGCCGATGTAGACCTTCGAGGGGACCGCCGCGAACGGCGACCCGAGCCCGAACAGCGCCACGTCCATCCGCTGCTGCAGCTCCAGGACCCGTCGGGTGGAGCGCTCGCGCCACACCGCCTGCTTGGTGGTCGGGTCGTCGAAGAACGCCGGCACCGGGAACTGCTGGACCTTCGCCGCGTAGGCGTCACCGAAGCGGCGGAGGATCTCGCTCGAGTAGTTGATGCCCGTGGTCTCGGTGTTGCCGGCGCCGTTCAGCTGCACGATCTGCGTGTTGTGCGTCTCCTTGGCGATCAGGTGGCGGCTGATCGCGCTCATCGTGGAGCCCCAGGCGATGCCGACGATCATGTTCGAGTCGATGAACTGCCCGAGGATCCTCGCTGCGGACAGGGCGACCCGCTCGAGCCGGTCGATCTCGCTGGTGTGGTCCGGCACCGGCACGATGTGCGCCGTGATGTCGAAGTGGGACCGCACCTCGGCCGAGAGGGCGCTCGCCCGGTCGAGGGGGGAGCGGATCTGGATGTCGACCAGGCCGGTCGCGCGGGCGTGCGAGAGCAGGCGCGAGACGGAGGAGCGCGACGTGTGCAGCTCGTGCGCGATCGCGTCCATCGTCAGATCCTGCATGTAGTACAGCTGGGCCGCACGCAGCGCGTCCCGCGTCTTGTCGGGATGGGTCGCGTGGGTCGTCTCGTCGAGTTCGACGACCGGTCTCACCGGGGTCATAGCGCTCCCTGCACGGATTTCCACCCGTCTTGACCGGATGTGTTGTCGGGTCAAGGATGGCTGTATTCCTCCGCGAAATCAATCGGTCATCTCCCCGGTGCACGCTGGTGCGGAGGCCTCGACGACACCCCTACGACACGAAGGCGAGTACGAAGTGGCACAGTCCGACGGAACTCCCGGAAACTCCGCTCTGCGCGAGAGCGTCGCTGCTCTCCGCGACAACCCCCGCGCCACGGTCCTGGTCATCGGCGGTGGCATCAACGGCATCGGGACCTTCCGCGAGCTCGCGCTCAACGGCGTCGACGTCGCCCTCGTCGAGCGCGGCGACTACGTCTCCGGTGCCTCGAGCGCCTCGAGCCACATGATCCACGGCGGCATCCGCTACCTCGAGAACGGCGAGTTCCGACTCGTCAACGAGGGCGTGCACGAGCGCAACGGCCTGCTGAAGATCGCTCCCCATTACGTGAAGCCGCTGCAGACGACGATCCCGATCTACTCGACGTTCTCGGGCATCCTCGCGGCTCCGCTGCGCTTCCTGACCCACAAGTCGGGCAAGCCGCAGGAGCGCGGTGCGCTGCTGATCAAGGTCGGCCTCACGATGTACGACTTCTTCTCCCGCGACGGCGGCACGGTCCCGCGCCACCAGTTCCACGGGCGCAAGCGCTCGCTGAACGAGCTCCCCAAGCTCGACCCGAAGATCAAGTACACCGCCACCTACTTCGACGCCTCCGTGCACGAGCCCGAGCGCCTCGCGCTCGACGTGCTCCACGACGCGCTGATCGGCGGCAGGAAGGCCCGCGCGGCCAACTACGTCGAGGCCGTCGGCGCCGACGAGAAGGGCGTCGTCCTCCGCGACCGCGAGTCCGGCGAGGAGTTCACCTTCGCGGCGGACGTCGTCGTCAACGTCTCCGGACCGTGGACCGACTTCACCAACACGGCCCTCGGCACGTCCACGAAATTCATGGGCGGCACCAAGGGCTCGCACATCGTGCTCGACAACCCCGAGCTGGTCGAGGCCTGCGAGGGTCGCGAGATGTTCTTCGAGCACAGCGACGGACGCATCGTCCTCATCTACCCGCTCAAGGGCCGCGTGATGGTCGGCACGACCGACATCGACGCCGACCCCACGAAGCCGGCGGTGTGCACGGAGGAGGAGATCGACTACTTCTTCGAGCTCGTCAACCACGTCTTCCCGGCCATCCGCGTGGACCGTTCGCAGATCGTCTTCAAGTTCTCCGGCATCCGCCCGCTGCCCCGCCACGACGACGAGGCCCCGGGCTTCGTCTCCCGCGACTACCGCATCGAGCCCTCGACGCTCCCCGGCAACGGCTCGCCCGTGCTCAGCCTGGTCGGCGGCAAGTGGACGACGTTCCGCGCCCTGTCGGAGCACCTCTCGAACGAGGTCTTCAAGCGGATCGGCGTGACCCGTCGCGTCTCCACCGTGAAGACCCCCATCGGAGGCGGCAAGGGCTTCCCGCGCACCGACGCGTCCCGCGCGCAGTGGATCAGCCAGCACCGCTCCGGGCTCTCCTCGGCCCGCACGGGCCAGCTGCTCGAGCGCTACGGCACCCGCGCGCAGGAGGTCATCGAGGCCCTGGCCGACGGACACGACGAGGCGCTCGACTTCGACAAGGACTTCACCACCGGTGAGATCCGCTACCTCGCCCAGCGCGAGAGCGTGGTGCACCTCATCGACCTGGTGATGCGCCGCACCAACCACGCCTTCACGGGCGGCCTGAGCCGCGAGCTCCTCGAGGAGCTCGCCGAGCACACGGGCGCCGTGCTGGGCTGGGACGACGCCGCCCGCGCGTCGGAGGTCGACGCGACCATCGCGCACCTCAAGGAGTACAACGGCGTCGACGTCGGGGGCACCTCGGTGCAGACCCCGACGGCCGTGCCCGCCTCCTGATCGGCGATCAGGCGCGGATCGACGGAAGCCCCGGACCGAGGACCACCTCGACCGGGGCTTCCGTCGTGACAACGCACAAACGTGCACGCGCCGTTCCTTGTCGCTAGGACAGGGCGCCGATAACTTCACACCGTCGGGCATCGAAGCCCGCCGCGGACGCCTGTGCGCGTCCGTCTTACGAAAAGGAAAAGGTCAACGTGGACAATCTCGGAGTGGTCTTCCTCGCCGAAGTCGTGGGAACGGCCATGCTCGTGCTCCTCGGCTGCGGTGTCGTCGCCAACGTCGCGCTCGTGAAGAGCAAGGGTCTCAACGGCGGAACCCTCATGGTCAACATCGGCTGGGGCTTCGCGGTCTTCGCCGGTGTGATCGTCTCGTACAACTCGGGGGCGCACCTCAACCCCGCGGTCACCCTGGGCCTCGTCGCGAGCGGAGCGACCGAGTTCGGATCCGGCGTGCCCGTCAACATCGTCTCGATCCTCGTCTACATCCTCGCCCAGATGATCGGTGCGATCCTCGGTGCCGTCTTCTGCTGGCTCGCCTACAAGCAGCACTTCGACGAGGAGCCCGACGCGGCGAACAAGCTCGGCGTCTTCTCGACCGGCCCGGCGATCCGCTCGTACGGCTGGAACTTCGTCACCGAGGTCATCGGCACCTTCGTCCTCGTCTTCGTCGTCATCGGCTTCGGCGGCGGACGTCAGGGCGACGGCGGTCTGGCCGCGCTCGGCGCGCTGCCCGTCGCCATCCTGGTGATCGCGATCGGCGCCTCCCTCGGCGGCCCGACCGGCTACGCCATCAACCCCGCCCGCGACCTCGGCCCCCGCATCGCGCACGCTCTCCTGCCGATCAAGGGCAAGGGCTCGAGCGACTGGAGCTACGCCTGGGTGCCCGTCGCCGGCCCGATCGTCGGTGGAGTGCTCGCGGGCCTCGCCTCGCTCGTGCTGCTCCCGGTCCTCTAGACCGCCGCGCTTCCTTTCACCCCCGTTACGAAGGAGTAATCATTCATGGCTGACTACGTCATCGCTATCGACCAGGGGACCACGTCGTCCCGCGCGATCATCTTCGACAAGAAGGGATCGATCGTCTCCACCGGCCAGAAGGAGCACGAGCAGATCTTCCCGCGCGCCGGCTGGGTCGAGCACGACCCGATCGAGATCTGGAACAACGTCCGCGAGGTGATCGGCCAGGCTCTCTCCCGCGCCGACCTGACCCGCCACGACATCGCCTCCGTCGGCATCACCAACCAGCGCGAGACCGCTGTCGTCTGGGACAGGACGACCGGCAAGCCCGTCTACAACGCCATCGTCTGGCAGGACACCCGCACCCAGTCGATCGTCGACCGCCTCGCCGGCGACGAGGGCGCGGACCGCTTCAAGTCGATCGTGGGCCTCCCGCTCGCGACCTACTTCTCCGGCACCAAGATCGTCTGGATCCTCGAGAACGTCGAGGGTGCTCGCGAGAAGGCCGAGGCGGGCGACCTGATCTTCGGCACGACGGACACCTGGGTCCTCTGGAACCTGACCGGCGGCATCGACGGCGGCGTCCACAAGACCGACGTCACCAACGCCTCCCGCACCCTGTTCCTCGACCTCGAGACCCTCGAGTGGCGCGACGACATCCTCGAGGCCTTCGGGGTCCCGAAGTCGATGCTCCCCGAGGTCTGCTCCTCCTCCGAGGTCTACGGCCACGTCGAGTCCTCGTCGCTGCTGCGCGAAGTCCCGATCGCCGGCATCCTCGGCGACCAGCAGGCCGCGACCTTCGGCCAGGCGGCGTTCGACCCGGGCGAGGCGAAGAACACCTACGGCACCGGCAACTTCCTGATCTTCAACACGGGCACCGAGATCGTCCACTCGAAGAACGGTCTGCTCACCACCATCGGCTACAAGCTCGGCGACGGCGAGGTGCACTACGCGCTCGAGGGCTCGATCGCGGTCTCCGGCTCGCTGATCCAGTGGCTGCGCGACAACCTGGGCCTCATCGGCTCGGCCCCCGAGGTCGAGGCGCTGGCCGCCACGGTCGAGGACAACGGAGGCGCGTACTTCGTCCCCGCCTTCTCGGGTCTGTTCGCCCCCTACTGGCGCTCCGACGCCCGCGGAGCCCTCGTCGGCCTCACCCGCTACGTCAACAAGGGCCACATCGCCCGCGCCGCGCTCGAGGCGACCGCCTTCCAGACCCGCGAGGTCCTGGACGCGGTCAACGCCGACTCCGGCGTCCCCCTGCAGGAGCTCAAGGTCGACGGCGGGATGATCGCCAACAACCTGCTCATGCAGTTCCAGGCCGACATCCTCGGCGTCCCGGTCGTCCGACCGGTCGTCGCGGAGACCACCGCGCTCGGAGCGGCCTACGCGGCCGGTCTCGCGGTCGGCTTCTGGGAGAACCTCGACGACCTGCGCCAGAACTGGCAGGAGGACTCGCGCTGGACCCCGCAGATGGACCAGGACGAGGCCGCCCGCCAGTACCGCCTCTGGAAGAAGGCCGTCACCAAGACCTTCGACTGGATCGACGAGGACGTGCAGTAGTTTTCTCCGCGGCAGTCCCTGCCTGCCGCGGCGCGGTCGGCTCATCGAGGTGGTCGCGTCTCGGGGAGCGGGTCGCGTCCGGCTAGGGGACGACGCTGACACGCGTCCTCCACGTTCGCCTCGCGCGACGAGCGGATGGCGTGAGTCCGTTCACGGTGATGCGCCCTGTCCGACCCTCGGGTCGGGTGGGGCGCTTCGTCGTTCCGACGACGGCGCAACGGGTATCGCAACGGGGTGGTTCGGGGACACCCATGCTGGTCGAGTGGTCGCCGCAGACGGCTCATCGAGACCCGGCAATTCGGACCTGCATGCTGGTCGCGTAGTCGCTGCAGGTGGCTTATCGAGACCCGGACCGGGCGGGGCCTCAGTCCGCCGACAGCCCGAGCTGCGCGTCCAGCTCGTCCAGGGAAGCGATCCGGCGCACGCCCAGCTCGACCGCCTCGGGCGGCAGCATGCGGCCGTGCTCGGGACCGCCGACGCGGTCGAGCCAGACGCCGCGCAGGCCCGCAGCGGCCGCTCCGACGGCGTCGGTGCCGAGCCGGTCGCCGACGTAGAGGGCCTCCTCCGGAGAGACCCCGAACCGCTCGCACGCGATCGCGAAGATCCTCGCGTCCGGCTTGGCGACGCCGACGTCGCCGGAGGCGATCACGTGCTCGAAGCGACCGGAGAGGCCCGTGCCGTCGATCTTCCCCCGCTGGAAGTCGAGCACGCCGTTGGTGATGACGCCGAGGCGGACTCCGGCGGCGTCGAGCCGGTCGAGGACGGGCAGCGCGTCGTCGTGGAGGGTCCAGGCGGCGACGTAGTGCTCGAGGTACCCGCGGAACCAGGAGCTCGCCTCCTCGGGAGTCAGCCCGACTCCGGCCTCCGCGGCGAAGTCCGTGGCGCGCGCCCGGCGCTGGCCCTCGTAGTCGAGCTCGCCCGCGAGGTAGCGGTGGTAGTGCTCCTCCTCGAGCAGGTGCCAGCGGCGCTGCACGTCGGCCGGCTCGCCGGCGTAGGCGGCGCCGAGCGAGGCGGCGTACGCGACGATCCCCTCCCGCACAGCGCGGGCATGGGCGAAGAGGGTGTCGTCGAGGTCGAAGAGCGCGAGCCGCAGCACGGCCGCCTCAGCGGACGCGGCGGAGGAGGCCGACGGAGTCGTAGACGGCGGCGAGCGTGCGCTCCGCGGTCTCGGACGCGCGGTCGGCGGCGAGGGAGAGGACCCGGTCGAGCTCGGCCGGGTCGGCGAGCAGCTCCGCGGTCCGCGCGCGGATCGGGTCGAAGGTGGCGGCGACCACCTCGACGAGGCCCTTCTTGAGGTCCCCGTAGCCGCGGCCCGCGTACTCCTGCTCCAGCGACTCGACGGAGCGGTCGGCGAGGACCGAGTAGATCGTCAGCAGGTTCGAGACGCCGGGCTTCGCCGCCCGGTCGAAGCGCACCTCCGACTCGGTGTCCGTCACGGCGCGCATGATCTTCTTCGCGGTCGCCTTCGGCTCGTCGAGCACGCTGAGCAGGCCCGCGTCCGACTCCGCCGACTTCGACATCTTGGCGCCCGGGTTCTGCAGGTCGAAGATCTTCGCGGTCTCGCGCACGATGTGGGGCTCCGGCACGGCGAAGGTCTCGCCGAAGCGCGAGTTGAAGCGCGCGGCGAGATCGCGGGTGAGCTCCAGGTGCTGGCGCTGGTCCTCGCCGACCGGCACCGCGTCCGTCTGGTACAGCAGGATGTCGGCCGCCATCAGGATCGGGTAGGTGAACAGGCCCACCGAGGCGGCCTCAGCGCCCTGCTTCGCCGACTTGTCCTTGAACTGCGTCATCCGGCTGGCCTCGCCGAAGCCGGTCAGGGTGTTGAGGACCCAGGCGAGCTCGGCGTGAGCGGGCACGTGGGACTGGATGAAGAGGGTCGAGCGCGCGGGGTCGATGCCCGCGGCGATGTACTGCGCGGCGGTCGCGCGGGTGCGCTCGCGGAGCTGCTGCGGGTCCTGCGGGACCGTGATCGCGTGCAGGTCGACGACGCAGAAGTAGGCGTCGAAGTCCGCCTGCATCGCGACCCACTGGGTCAGCGCGCCGATGTAGTTGCCGAGGTGCAGCGACCCGGAGGAGGGCTGCATGCCGGAGAAGATGACGGGCTTGGCGCCCGGGGTGCTGGGAGTCATGGGTGGCCTCGAGGGGTCGGTTCGCGGGGGAGAGGGTCAGAGCTCGTAGTCGACGACCACGGGGGAGTGGTCGGACCAGCGGGTGTCGTAGGAGGCGGCGCGGTCGACCTCGTAGCTGCGGGCGAGGTCGGCGAGCGCGGGCGTGGCGAGCTGGTAGTCGAGGCGCCAGCCGGTGTCGGTGTCGAAGGCCTGGCCGCGCTGCGACCACCACGTGTACGGTCCGGGCACCTCGCCCGCGAACCGGCGGCCGAGGTCGACCCAGCCCAGTCCGGCACCGGCGTTGTAGTCCGGGTCGCCCTCGGCGCCGACGAAGCGGTCGACGTAGGCGCGCTCCTCCGGGAGGAAGCCGGCCTTCTTGACGTTGCCCTTCCAGTTCTTGATGTCGAGCGTGCGGTGGCCGACGTTGAGGTCGCCCATCACCACGGCGAGCTCGCTGTGCGCCTGGATCTCGGGCAGGCGCGCCTCCATCGCGTCGAGGAAGCGGTACTTCTCGACCTGCTTGGGGGTGCCGACCTCGCCGGAGTGGACGTAGGTGGAGACGACGGTGAGCGAGCGGCCGCCGACCTCGTAGTCGGCCTCGAGCCAGCGTCCGGCCGAGTCGAAGTCGTCGGCGCCGAACGTCACCCGGTGGATCGTGGCGCGCCTGCGCGAGGCGAGAGCGACTCCGGCGCGCCCCTTGGCGGTCGCCTCGTCGTGCAGCACGTCCCACTCGTCCCCGAGGAGCCCCGTGAGGTCGTCCGTGGAGGCGCGGACCTCCTGCAGGGCCAGGACGTCGACGTCGCGCGCGGCGAGCCAGTCGCCCATCCCCTTGCGGTAGGCGGCGCGGACGCCGTTCACGTTGACGGAGGCGATGCGGAGGGTGCTGCGAGTCACCGGAGCAGTCTATTCGGAGCCGCGGAGCGGGCCGCCCGGCCGCGCTCGCACCCCGGAACGCGGAAGCCGGCGGCCGCCTCGCGCGACTCCCTCGGAGAGGGGGAGGAGCGCGGAGGCGACCGCCGGCGGGACCGCTCAGGACGGTCGGTCGGAGGGGATCAGGCGGGGACGGCTTGCGCGGTGGCGGGCTCGGGCACCTCGGCGACCACTGGGGCGCGCTTGATGCTCTTCGCGATGATCACGCAGACGGCCGTGACGACCATGCCCACCAGGATGGCGACCAGGTAGAGGATCGGCTGCCCGACGAGCCCGGTGACCCAGACGCCGCCGTGCGGGGCGCGGAGGGTGGAGCCGAAGAGCGCGACGAGCGCACCCGTGACGGCCGAGCCGACCATGGCGGACGGGATCACGCGCAGCGGGTCGACCGCGGCGAACGGGATGGCCCCCTCCGAGATGAAGGACGCGCCCAGCAGGTAGGCGGCCTTGCCGTTCTGGCGCTCGGCGTCGGTGAACAGGCGCTTGCGGAGCGTCGTGGCCAGGGCCAGACCCAGCGGCGGGGTCATGCCGGCGGCCATGACGATCGCCATCACCTTGAACTGCACGGAGTTCGGGTCGCCGTCGGCGGGGACGGAGGCGAGGCCGGTGGTCGCGAAGGCGTAGGCCACCTTGTTGACCGGACCGCCCATGTCGAACGCCATCATGAGGCCGAGGATGATCCCCAGGATGATCAGGTTGCCGCCCGAGAGGCCCGAGAGCCAGGACGACAGGCCCTCGCTCAGTGCGCGGAGCGGCGCTCCGAGCACCACGAACATCAGGAAGCCGGTGATGAAGGTGGCGATCAGGGGGATGATCACGACGGGCATCAGCGACTTGAACGCCGCGGGGAGCTTGATCCGCGAGATGTAGAGGGCCGCGTAGCCGGCGATGAAGCCGGAGGCGAGACCGCCCAGGAAGCCCGCGCCGACGGTGACCGCGACCGCGCCGCCGAGGAAGCCCGGCGCGATGCCGGGACGGTCGGCGATGCCGAAGGCGATGAAGCCCGAGAGCACCGGCACCAGGAACGCGAAGGTCGCGCTTCCGATCAGGAACATCACTCCGGCCCAGTCGGTGATGTTCGCGACGTTGAAGCCGTCGTCGATGATCTGCTGGGCCGTGAAGTCGACGATCCGGTAGCCGCCGAACAGGAACGACAGCGCGATCAGCAGACCGCCCGCCGCGACGAACGGGATCATGTAGGAGACGCCGGTCATCAGGTTCTGGCGGATGCGCGTGCCGACGCCGACCTTCTTCGGCGCGGCGGGGGCCGCGGCCGGAGTCGAGCGGGCGGGGGCGGACGCGGCGGAGCCGGAGCCGCGGAGGGCCAGAGCGCGGTCGAGGACCTCGTCCGGCTTGGACAGGGCCTCGGCGACGCCCACCTGGAGGATCGGCTTGCCGGCGAAGCGGTCCTTGCCGCGGACCTCGAGGTCGGCGGCGAGGATGACGACGTCCGCGGCGGCGATGTCGGCCGCGGTCATCTCGTCCGAGCCGGCCGCGCCCTGGGTCTCGACGTGGATCGGGTAGCCGCGCTTCTTCGCGGCCTGCTCGAGCGCCTCCGCCGCCATGTACGTGTGGGCGATGCCCGCGATGCAGCTGGTCACGGCGACGAAGCGCGGGCCGGAGGCGGGGCTCGCGGCGGGCGCGTCCTGCACCTTCGCCACGGCGCGGTCGATGACGTCGGCCGCCTTCGCGAGCGCCTCCGACGTGCCCACCTCGAGGGTGGGCTTCCCGGCGAAGCGCTCCTTGCCGCGGACCTCGAGGTCGGCGGCGAGGATCACGACGTCGGCGTCGGCGATGGTCCGGTCCGACATGGGATCGGACCCCGCGGCGCCCTGGGTCTCGACCTGGATCTCGTACCCCTTCTTCTTCGCGGCCTGCTCGAGGGCCTCGGCCGCCATGTAGGTGTGCGCGATGCCGGCGATGCAGCTCGTGACGGCGACGATCCTCATGAGACGACGACCTCTCGGGCGATGATGTCCGCGACCTCCTGGCCGCTGGCGGCGGCGCGGAGGGAACCGGTGAAGGACTCGTGGATCAGCTTGCGGGCGAGCTGGGCGAGGATCTTGAGGTGCGCCTGGTCGGCGCCGTCCGGAGCCGCGATCAGGAAGATCAGGTCGGCCGGGCCGTCGGGGGCGCCGAAGTCGACGCCCTGCTTCGCGATGCCGACCGCCACGCTGGGCGAGACGACGTGGGAGGAGCGGGCGTGGGGGATCCCGATGCCGCCGGGCATGCCGGTCGCCATCTGCGACTCGCGGTCGCGGACGTCGGCGAGGAAGCCGTCGAGGTCGGTGACGCGGCCGGCGTCGGCGAGCGTCTTCGCGAGCTGCGCGGTGGCCTCGTCCTTCGTGGCGGCGGTGAGGTCGACGATGACCGTCGACGCCTCGGTGAGAGCAGTCATGCGCTCAGTTCTCCAATCGGGAGGGTGGGGTCGGGGTTCTCGACGACGGAGACGTCGTCGAGGCGGAGGGAGTCGGGACCCGGGGCTTCGCTGCCCGGGAGCTGGACGGCGGCGGTACCCCACGCGACTGCTGTCGCGAGGCGCTCCGCCTCCGTGGCGTCGACGGCCGAGAGGTAGCCGGCGAGCGTGCTGTCGCCGGCGCCGACGGTGCTGAGGGGCACGACGGCGGGGGCGCCCGCCCACCACGACGCGTGCGCCGTGACGAGGAGGGCGCCGTGCTCTCCGAGGCTGACGAGCGCTCGCGCGTCGGGCAGCTGCAGGAGTTCACGGGCTCCGGCGACGACGTCTCCGACCGTCGTCAGGGAGCGGCCGAGGAGCTCCTCGAGCTCCTCGAGGTTGGGCTTCACCAGGGTGGCGGTGCCGGCCGCGATGATCGCGGTCAGGGGGGCTCCCGAGGTGTCGACGGCGAGGGGGACGCCGAAGTGCAGGGCGAGGCGGCCGAGGGCGGGGTAGAAGTCCGCTCCCAATCCCGGGGGGACGCTGCCGCAGGCGACGAGCCAGCGGGGCGAGGCCGAGACGTGCTCGCCGATCAGCTCGGAGAGGGCGTGAGCCTCCTCCTCCGTGACGGCGGGGCCGGGCTCGTTGATCTTGGTGGTGCGGCCCGTCCGGTCGTCGACCACGGTGATGTTGGTGCGGATCGGGTGGGCGATCGCCGCACTGGCCGAGCGGACTCCGGCGGCCCGGAGCATCGTGGACAGGTCGACGCCGGTGGAGGCGTCGGCCGGGTAGACCGCGGTCGCCTCGACGCCGTTGCGCGCGAGGGCACGGGCGACGTTGACGCCCTTGCCGGCCGGGTCGCGCCGCACGTCGTGCGCGCGGTTGACCTCGCCGACGGCGAAGCCGCTCGTGGAGAGGGTGACGTCGATGCTCGGGTTGGCGGTGACGGTGACGATCATGCGCGGACGACCTCCGGGCCGGCCGACTCGATGTCGTCGGCGAGCTCGTCGTCGACATCGGCGTCGGTGATGACGGTGTCGACCGCGGACAGCGGAGCGACGTGCCCGAAGTCCTGCCGGCCGAACTTCGAGTGGTCGGCGAGGACCACGACCCGGCGCGCGGAGGCGATGATCGCGGACTTGACGACGGCCTCGTCGAGATCGGGGGTGGTGAGCCCGCGCTCGAGGCTGAGGCCGTTCGTGCCGATGAAGGCGACGTCCACCGAGACCGTGGAGAGGGCCTGGGCGGCCCACGGCCCGACGGCGGCCTGCGTGACTCCGCGCAGGTGCCCGCCGATGAGGTGGAGGTCGATGTTGGGCCGGCCGACGAGCGCCATCGCGACGGGGAGGGAGTGGGTGACGACCGTCAGCCGGCGGTCCAGGGGGAGCAGCTCCGCCAGCCGCACCGTGGTGGTGCCGGCGTCGATGGCGATCGAGCCGCCGTCGGGCACCTCGGCGAGGGCCGCGGTGGCGATGCGGTCCTTCTCGCCGGCGAGGTGTCCCTCGCGGGCGGCGACCTCGGGCTCGATGCCCAGCCGCTCGACGGGGATGGCGCCGCCGTGCGCACGGCGCAGCAGGCCCCGCTTCTCGAGGCTGGTGAGATCGCGGCGGATCGTCTCCGGCGTCACGGCGAGGGAGATGGCGAGGTCGCGGACCTCGACGCGCCCGTCGGTGCGGGCGCGGTCCAGGATCGCCTGGTGCCGCTCCGGTGCGTACATGTGGACTCCGTCGTCTCGCCGTGGGTGGTGCGCCGGATCCGCGGTGTCGTTGCCGACCTCGAATCTGCGTTTACCTCTTTTTAGACCCGTTCAGGAGGGAAGTCAACAGAAACGGACAGAATCGGCAGGCGGAATCGGGCTCGGCGACGCCGGGAAGACCGGGAAGCGGACCGCCGGGTCAGGCGGCGAGCTGCTCGAGCTCCTCCTCGAGCTGCGCGAGCTGGCGCTCCAGGCGCCGTCGTTTCAGGAGGGACGCCTCCGGCAGCGCGGCGCGAAGCCGCTCGCGCTCGGCCTCGGCGAGGGTGCGGCGCGCGGTGCGCAGCTGCTCCTCCCGCTCCTTCTCGCGCTCCTCCGGCGTGAGCTTGCGCGCCGAGATCCCGGCGTCGCTCATCCCGACGGAGATCCACGACGCGGCGATCAGGATCACCTGGCAGACGAGGTTGAACCAGATCAGCAGACCGATGAGGACCGCGAACGAGGCGAGCAGCGGATTGCGGGAGGCGCCGCCCAGCAGCTGCGTTCCGAGGACCTTGAGCGCGCCGAGAGCGATCCCGCCGAGCAGCGACCCCGCCCAGAGGTTCTTCCAGGGGATCGAGATGCCCGAGAGGATGCGGAAGGAGCCGGCGAGCGTGCCCGTGTCCAGGGCGAGCATGATCAGCAGGCCGACCGCGCTGCCGGCGAGACGGGCCGGCATCGACTCGCTGCCGATCCCGAGGAAGCCGAACGCCACGTCCACCAGCGAGGTCGAGAACACGGAGAGACCGGCCGAGACCAGCAGCACCGCCCCGAAGACCAGGGCGAGCCCCGCGTCCTTGAGCTTGAGCAGGACGAAGAGGGTCGTGGGTCCGGGGAGCGAGAAGAGCAGCCGGACCGCCTGGCGCAGGCTCCCCAGGAAGTTGAGCGCCGTCCAGAGCAGGCCGGCGGCCGCGATCGCACCCGTCCAGCCGAGGATCGACGAGTCGAGCAGGTCGTCCACCGACACGAGGGCGTTCTTCCCGCCGATCAGGCCGGGGACGGAGCGGGTCACCAGGTCGAGGAGGGAGTCGCGCAGCACCGAGTCGTCGCGCACCCAGAAGCCGAAGACGGCGAAGAAGACGAAGAGCGCCGCGAAGACCGCGAACAGGGCCTGGAAGGCGAGTCCGGAGGCGAAGAGGGGCCCGCCGGTCTCGGAGTAGTGGAGCATCACCCGCACCGGCCGCGTCCGCATGACCCGCTCGAACAGGCCTGGGATCCCGCGGGGAGTGTCGGCCGCCTCGGTCATTCCTCCAGCGTACTGAGGCCTCGCGGCGCTCCCGTGCACGCGCCCGCCTGCACGCAGGAACGCGTCCGGCCCGCCGGATCCGAGGATCCCGGCGGGCCGGACGCGTTCGCGAGGGGGAGGATCAGGCGCGGCCGCGGATGACGGCCTGCTTCACCTCGGCGATCGCCTGCGTGATCTGGATGCCGCGCGGGCACGCCTCCGTGCAGTTGAAGGTCGTGCGGCAGCGCCACACGCCCTCCTTGTCGTTGAGGATGTCCAGGCGCGCTCCACCGGCGTCGTCGCGCGAGTCGAAGATGAAGCGGTGGGCGTTCACGATCGCCGCAGGGCCGAAGTACTGCCCGTCGGTCCAGAACACGGGGCAGGACGACGTGCACGCGGCGCAGAGGATGCACTTCGTGGTGTCGTCGAAGCGGGCGCGATCGGCGACCGACTGCACGCGCTCCTTGCCCTTGGGTGCCGGGGTGTTGGCGACCAGGAACGGCTGCACCTCGCGGTAGGAGGCGAAGAACGGCTCCATGTCGACGACGAGGTCCTTCTCGAGGGGCAGGCCCTTGATCGCCTCGATGTAGATCGGCTGCGAGATGTCGAGATCCTTGATCAGCGTCTTGCAGGCCAGGCGGTTGCGGCCGTTGATCCGCATCGCGTCGGATCCGCAGATGCCGTGCGCGCACGAGCGGCGGAAGGTCAGCGATCCGTCCTGGTCCCACTTGATGCGGTGCAGGGCGTCGAGGACGCGGTCGGTCGAGTACATCTCGACGTCGAAGTCCTGCCAGCGCGGCTCGGCGTCCACCTCGGGGTCGAAGCGGCGGATGATGAACGTGACGGTGAACGCCTCCGGGGCCGCGGGGGCGGCGGGCGGCTGCTCGAGGGTAGCGGTCGACATGGCTAGTACTTCCTCTCCATCGGCTGGTACCGGGTGATCACGACGGGCTTCCAGTCGAGCCGGATGTGGTCACCGGCGTCGGAGGAGTGGGCGTCACCGGAGAGGTACGCCATCGTGTGCTGCATGTAGTTCTCGTCGTCGCGCTTCGGGAAGTCGTCGCGCATGTGGCCGCCGCGGCTCTCCTTGCGGTTGCGCGCCGAGTAGACGACGACCTCGGCGAGGTCGAGCAGGAAGCCCAGCTCGACGGCCTCGAGGAGGTCGGTGTTGAAGCGCTTGCCCTTGTCCTGCACCGAGATGTTGCGGAACCGGTCGCGCAGGCGCTGGATGGTCCCGGTAACGGCCTCGAGGGACTCGTCGGTGCGGAACACCTGGGCGTTCTTGTCCATCTCGTCCTGCAGCTCCTTGCGGATCGAGGCGATCCGCTCGGTGCCGGTCGCGGAGCGGAGCGAGGCGAGCATGTCGCGGATCGCGCCGGCCGGGTCGGCGGGCAGGGGGGTGAAGTCGACCGTCTTGGCGTAGTCGGCGGCGTTGTTGCCGCTGCGCTTGCCGAAGACGTTGATGTCGAGGAGGGAGTTGGTGCCGAGGCGGTTGGAGCCGTGCACCGAGACGCACGCGCACTCGCCGGCGGCGTAGAGGCCCGGGACGACGGTCGTGTTTTCCGAGAGCACCTCGGCCTTGACGTTGGTCGGGATGCCGCCCATCGCGTAGTGCGCGGTCGGCATGACGGGGACCGGCTCGACGACGGGGTCGACGCCCAGGTAGGTGCGGGCGAACTCGGTGATGTCGGGGAGCTTGGTCTCGAGGACCTCGGCGCCCAGGTGGGTGCAGTCCAGCAGCACGTAGTCCTTGTGCGGTCCGGCGCCGCGGCCCTCCGCCACCTCCTGGACCATGCAGCGGGCGACGATGTCGCGCGGCGCAAGGTCCTTGATAGTGGGGGCGTAGCGCTCCATGAAGCGCTCGCCCGAAGCGTTGCGGAGGATCGCACCCTCTCCTCGCGCTCCCTCGGTGAGGAGGATGCCGAGGCCGGCGAGGCCGGTCGGGTGGAACTGGAAGAACTCCATGTCCTCCAGGGGGAGACCCTTGCGCCAGATGATGCCGACGCCGTCGCCGGTGAGGGTGTGCGCGTTGGAGGTGGTCTTGTAGATCTTGCCGAAGCCGCCGGTCGCGAAGATGATCGCCTTCGCCTGGAAGACGTGCAGCTCGCCCGTGGCCAGCTCGTAGGCGACGACGCCGGAGGGCTTGGCCACTCCGTCGACCTCGGTCATCACCAGGTCGAGGACGTAGAACTCGTTGTAGAAGTTGATGCCGAGCCGGACGCAGTTCTGGAACAGCGTCTGCAGGATCATGTGGCCGGTGCGGTCGGCCGCGTAGCAGGCCCGGCGGACGGGCGCCTTGCCGTGGTCGCGGGTGTGGCCGCCGAAGCGGCGCTGGTCGATCTTGCCCTCCTCGGTGCGGTTGAAGGGCAGGCCCATGTTCTCGAGGTCGATGACCGCGTCGATGGCCTCCTTCGCGAGGATCTCGGCCGCGTCCTGGTCGACGAGGTAGTCGCCGCCCTTGACGGTGTCGAAGGTGTGCCACTCCCAGCTGTCCTCCTCGACGTTCGCGAGGGCGGCGGCCATGCCGCCCTGCGCCGCTCCGGTGTGGGAGCGGGTCGGGTACAGCTTCGAGATCACGGCCGTCCTCGCCTTGGGGCCGGCCTCGATGGCCGCGCGCATCCCGGCACCGCCGGCGCCGACGATGACGACGTCGAACTGGTGGTAGTGGACGCCGTCGGGTCCGACGGTCTGCGCGAAGGCGCTCTGGTCGGCGCCGGTGTGGGAGTGGCCTGGTGTGCTCACGGGGTGGGTGCTCCGTCGTACGGGGATGGGAGGGGGAGGTGCCGGGACGCGGTGCCGCGGACCGGGAGGGGCGCGGGCCCCTCTCCGATCCGCGGCACCGTGGTCACGCTGCGCAGAAGGAGGGCAGCAGGTCCGCGGCGGTGCCGGCGGGGCACGGGTCGAACGCGAAGACGACCCAGGTGCCGAGCGCGATCAGCGCGACGACGGCGACGAGGATGCCGCCCTTGAAGGCCTTGGCCAGCAGGGGCGAGGTCGCGTAGTCGTTGACCAGCGTGCGCATGCCGTTGCCGCCGTGGATCAGCGCGAGCCACAGCATGAGGACGTCCCACCACTGCCAGAACGGGTTCGCCAGTTTGCCGCCGACGAAGCCGAAGTCGATGGCCTTGATGCCGTCGCCCAGCAGCAGGTTGTAGATGAGGTGCCCGAAGATCAGGACGATCAGCACGACGCCGGAGGCGCGCATGTAGATCCAGCCCCACTTCTCCCAGTTGGTGCCGGAGGAGCGGGTCGGGGTGTGCGGGGTCCGCGGTGCGGCGACGGTGCTCAATGCGCACCCCCCTCGCTGAAGACGTTGATCAGGTGGCGCGGCGCGAAGCCGAGCATCAGCACGACCCAGAGGCCCATGACGACCCAGAAGAGGACGCGCTGGTTGCGGGTCGCCCAGCTCCAGAAGTCGACCAGGATGATCCGCAGGCCGTTCAGCGCGTGGAACGCGATGGCGCCCACGAGCCCGGTCTCGCCGAGTCCCATGATCGGGTTCTTGTACGTGCCGATGACCGCGTTGTACGCCTCGGGGCTCACGGCGATGAGAGCGGAGTCGAGGACGTGGACGAGGAGGAAGAAGAAGATGGCGACACCGGTGATCCGGTGGAGCACCCACGACCACATGCCTTCGCGACCGCGGTACAGGGTGCCGGCCGGACGCCGGATCTTCCCCTGCTTCCGGGGTGCGAGGGTTTGAGCAGCTTGAACTGACACGAACAACCCTCCCTGGTTGTGCTCCGACGGCCTGACCTGTTCCCACGTCGCGTGGACGGGGACGGGGCGGGGAGCGACGAGAAACTCGCCCTCCGATTCTAAGCGCGCTCGCAGGCGGGCGCGGCTTAGGCGAGCCTTAGCTGCGGGGCAGGGCGAGGGCGGGCGCCCCCGCGGTCGCGTAGTGCGCGAGGAGCTCGTCGGTGAGCGCGCTCCAGGTGCGGTGGAGCACGCGGCGGCGGCCCGCCTCGCCGAGCCGGGCGCGCAGTGCGGGATCTCGGACCAGGCGCTCCACCTGCCGGCGGAGGTCGGAGTCGCTCTCGGGCGCGTAGAGCAGGCCGTCCACGCCGTGCTCGATGAGGTCGGTGGGGCCGCCCGCGTGCGGCGCGACCACCGCGGTGCCGGACGCCTGCGCCTCCTGCACCGTCTGGCCGAACGTCTCCTCCGTTCCGGTGTGCACGAAGACGTCGAGCGCGGCGAAGACCGCCGGCAGCCGGTCGCCGTCGAGCCGGCCGAGCATCCGCGCCGCCGGGCCGAGGGCGGCGGCGACCCGGGCGGAGGAGGGGCCGTAGCCGCCCACGACCAGCTCCGCGTGCGGGAGGGAGGCGAGCGCCGCCATCCGCTCCACCCTCTTCTCGGGGGAGAGGCGCCCGATGTAGCCGACGAGCGCGTCGTCGGCGCCGAGTCCGGCACGGACGGCCTGCGCGTAGGGGGAGGAGCGGCGGCGCGGGTGGAAGCGCTCGCTCTGCACGCCGCGGCCCCACAGCGCGGTGCGCTCGATGCCGGCGGCGGCGAGGTCGTCGAGGGCGCTCGTGGAGGGGGCGAGGGTCAGGTCCGCCCCGGCGTGGATCTGGCGGATCACCCGCCAGGCGAGGGCGCGGGCGCCGCGGATGCCGTAGCGGGCCGCGAATCGCGCGACGTCCGTCTGGTAGATCGCGACACTCGGCACCCCGAGCCGACCGGCGGAGGCGATGGCGCGGGCGCCGAGGAGGAAGGGCGAGGCGACGTGCACAACGTCGGGCTCGAAGTCGGCCAGCTCCCGGGTGAGGGCGAGCGTGGGGATCCCGACCGGGAAGTCGCGGTAGGCGATCGCCGGGTGCTCCACGACGCGGTGGCCCGCGTAGTGGCCCGGCGCCCCCGCGGCCGGGCAGACGACGAGCGCCTCGATCCCGCGCTCCGCGAACTCGTCGAGCACCCGCAGGACGCTCGTGGTCACGCCGTTCAAGGACGGCAGGAAGCTCTCGGTGACGACCGCGACTCTCACGCCCCGGACGCTACGGCGGCGGGATGAACGGCGGCGCGCGCCCGGGTGAACGGACGGTCGCGCTCGGGCTCCCTTGTATCCTGCGGACATGACATCACCTGAGACCGATGGCCGCGCCCCGCTCGACCGCTTCTACAGCGTGATCCCCGCCGGCGGGATCGGCTCGAGGCTGTGGCCGCTCTCCCGGGCCGACGCCCCGAAGTTCCTGCACGATCTGACGGGATCGGGACAGACCCTCCTCCGCGACACCTGGGACCGCCTCGCGCCCATCTCGGGCGCCGACCGGATCATGGTCGTGACCGGGCGCGCGCACCGCGCCGCCGTCGAGGAGCAGCTCGAGAGCCTCGAGGACCTCAACGTCGTCCTCGAGAGCGAGCCGCGCGACTCGTCCGCCGCGATCGGCCTGGCCGCCGCCATCCTCGAGCGCCGCCAGCCGGGCGTGATCATCGGCTCGTTCGCCGCCGACCACGTCATCAGCGGTCAGCAGCTGTTCCACGACGCGGTCGCCGAGGCCGTCGTCGCGGCGGACGCGGGCTACATCGCGACCATCGGCATCACGCCGACCGAGCCTGCCGTGGGCTTCGGCTACATCCGCACGGGGAAGCACCTCGGGATCGACGGGGCGACGCACACGCTCGCCGTCGACTCCTTCGTCGAGAAGCCCGACGCCGACACCGCGCGCGCCTACCTCTCCAGCGGTCAGTACCTCTGGAACGCGGGCATGTTCATCGCCCGCGCCGACCGCCTCCTCGAGGAGCTCGGCCGCGCCAAGCCGAAGCTGCTCGCCGGACTGCTCGAGCTCGCCGCCGCGTGGGACACCCCGGAGCGCGGCGCGGTCGTCGACCGCATCTGGCCGGGCCTGGAGAAGATCGCGATCGACTACTCCGTCGCCGAGCCGGCCGCGGCCGCGGGCAAGCTGGCCGTCGTGCCCGGCCACTTCTCCTGGGACGACGTGGGCGACTTCGCCTCGATCGCGAAGCTGCACTCGAGCGGACTCCGCTCGGACCTCGCCATCCTCGGCGAGGACGCGCGTGTTCTGGCCGACTCCGCGACGGGCATCGTCGTCAGCGGCGGCAACCGCACCATCGCCCTCATCGGAGTGAAGGACATCGTCGTCGTGGACACCCCCGACGCACTCCTGGTGACCACGACCGAGAACGCCCAGAAGGTCAAGGGCGTCGTCGACGCCCTGCGCCTCTCCGGCCGCACCGACGTCCTCTAGCCCTCCGTCACACCCGGCGAAGCGCGGCCCTCCCCTCGGAGGCGCCGCGCTTCGCCGTTCCGCCCCTCGCCGTTCCGCCCCTCGCCTCATGCGCGTGCGGCGGTCCTGATACGCCGTTCGCGCGGCCACTCGACCACCCTCGATGAGGGCCTCGGCCATCGCCCTGGGTGCTGGTGGCCGGGTCTCGATACGCCGCTTCCGCGGCAACTCGACCACCATGGAGGAGCATCGCGTCGAGCCCGACCGCGCGCAGCGCGGAGCTCCTCCGAACGCCTTCGACATCCGGCAGCAGGGGAGAGGGCCGCGAGCCGGAACCGCGTGCCAAGCGATTCAGGCCAGCCCGACGCGACCCGCTCTGCGGAACGCACCCGTCGCGAAGCCGACCGCGCCGAGCCGCTCCGCGGCTCGGAATCGAGCCCAGCCGACCGCGCCGAGCCGCTCCGCGGCTCGGAATCGAGCACAGCCGACCGCCCCGCGACACGCTCCGCATGTCGCGAAGATCAACACTGTGTAACTCTTCCTGACCACCACCGTCCGGGCGGCTGAGCGGCTTGTCACATTGGGTAACGTGTGGGGATCGACGCCCTGCTGCGCTCGTCGCGCGGGGCCGCATTCCTGGAGGACGACATCTTGACTATCACCTCGCGTAAGGCCGCGTTCGGCGGTCTCGCCGCCCTCGGCGTCACCGCGCTTCTCGCCGGTTGCGCCTCCGCCCCCGAGGAGAGCGGCTCCAGCGCCGCCGCCGGTGGCGACTTCCTGCCCTGCATGGTCTCCGACGCGGGCGGGTTCGACGACAAGTCGTTCAACGAGCTCGGCTACAACGGCCTCGTGAAGGCCTCGGAGGACCTCGGCGTCACGCCGAAGACCGTCACCTCGGAGTCCGAGACGGACTACGCCCCGAACCTGACCAGCCTCGTCGACCAGGGCTGCAACCTGATCATCACCGTCGGCTTCGCGCTGGCCGAGGCCACGTCGGCCGCGGCCGAGGCGAACACGGACATCGACTTCGCGATCATCGACGACGCGTCGATCGACCTGCCGAACGTCAAGCCGATCACCTTCGACACCTCGCAGGCGGCGTTCCTCGCCGGCTACGCGGCCGCGTCGTACTCCAAGACCGGCGTCGTCGGCACCTACGGCGGCCAGCAGTTCCCGACCGTCACGATCTTCATGGACGGCTACGCCGACGGCGTGAAGTACTACAACGAGCAGAAGGGGAAGGACGTCAAGGTCGTCGGCTGGGACGTCGACGCGCAGACCGGCTCCTTCACCGGCGGCTTCGCGGCGGGCGTCGAGGCCAAGTCGGCCGCGCAGTCGCTGATCGACCAGAACGCGGACGTCATCCTCCCCGTCGGCGGTCCGATCTTCCAGTCGGCGATCGAGGCGATCCGCGACTCCGGCAAGGACATCGCGATGGTCGGCGTGGACGCGGACCTGTACGAGACCTACCCCGACGGCGCCGACCTGTACCTGACCTCGATCCTCAAGGGCATCGAGGCCGGCACGACCGACGTCACCAGCTCCGCCGGAGCCGACGACTTCGACCCCACTCCCTTCGTGGGCACCCTCGAGAACGACGGAGTCGGCATCGCGCCGTTCCACGACTTCGAGTCGAAGGTCTCGGGCGACCTGCAGGGCGAGCTCGACACCATCAAGGCGGGCATCATCGACGGCTCCATCACCGTCACCTCCCCGTCCGCTCCCGCGGCGTCCTAGCCGCTTACTCGAAGAGGCCGGCGGGCCCGAGCACACCTCGGGACCGCCGGCCTCTTCGTCGGTCCGGCGGGCGGATCGGCTCCGCTGCGTCCCTCGATCCCGGCCGACGGCGCATCGTGGCGCGAACCGAAAGTTAGATTGGTCCCATGAAGCTCGAACTGCGTGGCATCACGAAGCGCTTCGGCGCGCTCGTGGCCAACGACCACATCGATCTCACCGTCGAACCCGGTGAGATCCACTGCCTCCTCGGCGAGAACGGCGCGGGCAAGTCGACGCTCATGAACGTGCTCTACGGCCTGTACCAGGCCGAGGAGGGGGAGATCCTGCTGGACGACGCGGTCCAGCACTTCTCCGGTCCGGGTGACGCCATGAAGGCGGGCATCGGGATGGTCCACCAGCACTTCATGCTCGTCCCCGTATTCACCGTCGCCGAGAACGTCATGCTGGGCCACGAGGAGACGAAGGCCGGCGGGCGCCTGGACCTCGCTGCCGCGCGCGCCCGGGTGCGCGAGATCTCGGACCGCTTCGGCTTCGACGTGGATCCCGACGCCCTGGTCGAGGACCTCCCCGTCGGCGTCCAGCAGCGGGTCGAGATCATCAAGGCCCTCTCCCGCGACGCCCGGGTGCTCGTGTTCGACGAGCCGACCGCGGTGCTGACCCCGCAGGAGACCGACGAGCTGATCGCGATCATGCGCCAGCTGCGTGCGGCCGGGACCGCCATCGTCTTCATCACGCACAAGCTCCGCGAGGTGCGCGAGGTCGGAGACCGCATCACCGTCATCCGCCTCGGCAGAGTCGTGGGGGAGGCGTCGCCGACGGCGAGCAACGCCGAGCTCGCCTCGCTGATGGTGGGCCGCGCCGTCGAGCTGACGGTGCAGAAGGAGCAGGCGGTGCCGGGCGACGAGGCCCTCGTCGTCTCGAACCTCACCGTGCGCGACGCCAACGGCCAGGCCGTCGTCGACGACGTCTCCTTCGAGGTCCGCCGCGGCGAGATCCTCGCGATCGCGGGCGTGCAGGGCAACGGCCAGACCGAGCTCACCGAGGCGATCATGGGCCTGCAGGAGCGGGTCGAGGGCTCGGTGACCCTGGACGGGCGCCGCCTCGACGGGCTGTCCGTGCGCCGCGTCCTCGAGTCGGGGGTCGGCTTCGTCCCCGAGGACCGCACCGAGGACGGTCTGGTCGCCGAGTTCACGATCGCCGAGAACCTCATGCTCGACCGCAGCGACCGCGGTCCGTTCGTGAAGGGACTGGGCCTGCGGCTGAAGGAGCTCGAGCGCTTCGCCGAGGAGCGGGTGCGCGAGTTCGACGTGCGCGCCCAGGGGATCGGCACCCACGTCGGCCGCCTCTCCGGAGGCAACCAGCAGAAGGTGGTGCTCGCGCGCGAGCTCAGCCGGGAGCTGCGGCTGTTCATCGCGGCGCAGCCCACCCGCGGCATCGACGTCGGCTCCATCGAGTTCGTCCACAAGCGCATCGTCGAGACGCGCGACACCGGGGTCCCCGTGATCGTGGTGTCGACGGAGCTCGACGAGGTCGCGGCGCTCGCCGACCGCATCGCGGTCATGTACAAGGGCGGGATCATCGGCATCGTCCCCGCCGACACGCCCCGCGAGGTCCTGGGGCTCATGATGGCCGGGCAGGCGCCCGCCGAGAAGGGAGCGGCGGCGTGAGCGACGCGCAACTGCCCGCGGTCGATCCCGACGCGGAGACCGAGAAGGCGTCCGGGCTCGAGCCCGGCCAGAAGCCGGATCAGGAGGTGCGCTCCGGCCCGCTCGAGAGCGGCGCCTCCCGCGTCCTGCGCGAGATCCTCTCCGGCACCGCGCTGATGTCGGTGCTCGCCGTGCTCCTCTCCCTCATCGCGGGCGGCGTGCTGATCGCCGCGACCGACAAGGACGTCCAGGCGGCGTCGGGCTACTTCTTCGCCCGGCCGCTCGACACCCTGCAGGCGATCTGGCAGTCCGTCTCCGGTGCCTACTCCTCGCTCTTCCAGGGCTCGGTCTACAACTTCCGCCGCGAGGGCTTCGCCAACGGCATCAAGCCGCTGACGGACACCCTGGCCTTCGCGACCCCGCTGATCGCCGGCGGCCTCGGAGTGGCGCTGGCCTTCCGCGTCGGACTGTTCAACATCGGCGGCCGCGGCCAGATGCTGATCGCCGCCGCCTGCGCGGGCTGGGTCGGCTTCTCCTTCGACCTCCCGTGGGGCGTGCACCTGATCGTCGCGCTCGCCGCCGGCATCCTGGGCGGCGCGCTCTGGGGCGGACTCGTGGGACTGCTCAAGGCCCGCACCGGCGCGCACGAGGTGATCCTCACGATCATGCTCAACTACGTCGCGTTCTACCTGATTTCCTACCTCCTGCGGACGCCCGGCGCGCTGCAGGCGCCCGGCTCGAACAACCCGAAGTCGCCCGGGATGAAGGAGACCGCGGTCTTCCCGGCGCTCCTCGGCCCCGGATACTCGCTCACGCTCGGCTTCGTCTTCGCGGTCCTCGCTACCGTGTTCGTCTGGTGGCTCCTGAACCGCTCGACGATCGGCTTCAAGTTCCGCGCGGTGGGGGAGAACCCGCACGCGGCACGGGTCGCGGGCATCGACGTGAAGAACAGCTACGTGTACGCGATGCTGCTCTCCGGCGGCCTGCTCGGCCTGGCCGGCAGCGCCCAGGTGATGGGGACGGTCACGACCGGCTTCACCTCCGGGATCGACGCGGGCATCGGCTTCGACGCGATCACGGTCGCGCTGCTGGGCCGCTCCCGCCCCTGGGGCGTGTTCTTCGCCGGCATCCTCTTCGGCGCCTTCAAGGCGGGCGGCTACTCGATGCAGGCCGCCGAGGGCGTGCCGATCGACGTGGTCCTCGTCGTGCAGTCGCTGATCGTCCTCTTCATCGCCGCACCGCCGCTGGTGCGCGCGATCTTCCGCCTCCCGACGCCCGGGGCAGCCCCGACGCGCCGCACCCGCCGCACCTCGGAGGTGTCCGCATGAGCACCGCCGTCGCCACCGCCCCCGACCGCGTCGTGATCCGCAGCTGGAAGGCGCCGATCGCGTTCGGCGTCTTCGCGCTGCTCGCCGTCGTCCTCTTCGTGGCCCTCGGCCGCGACGGGACGAGCTCGTTCCGCCTCGCCGCGGGGACCGACTTCTTCGCGCTGCCGGACATCCCGTTCCCGACGCGGGGGACGGGCGTGGTCGTCGCGATCCTCCTGGTCGCGCTGGCCGTCGCGTCGGCCGGGCTCACCCGCGCCGGCCGCCGGATCCCGCTCTGGCTCTCGGCGGTCTTCGCCCTGGTCTTCCTGATCGGGTTCCTCGTCTGGGCGTCGGCCGGTGCCGCGCTGCCCGTCTCGGGACTGCTGCTCGGGACCGTCGGGCTCGCCACTCCGCTGATCTTCGGCTCGCTCGGCGGCGTCATCTCGGAGCGTGTCGGAGTCGTCAACGTCGCGATCGAGGGGCAGCTGCTCGCCGGCGCCTTCACCGCGGCGATGGTCGGCTCCCTCACCCGCCAGCCGGTGCTCGGCCTGCTCGCGGCGATGGTCGCGAGCGTCCTGGTGTCGTTCGTGCTGGCCGCCTTCGCGATCAAGTACCTGGTCGACCAGGTGATCGTCGGAGTCGTGCTGAACGTGCTGGTGACCGGCCTGACGAGCTTCCTCTACTCCCAGGTCCTCTCCGCCGATGCGTCGACGTTCAACTCGCCGGTGAAGTTCGACCGCCTCCCGATCCCGGTGCTCAGCCAGGTGCCGATCGTGGGCGCCGTCCTGTTCAACCAGACGGTGATCGTCTACCTGATGTACTTCGCGATCTTCGCGGTGTGGTGGGGCCTGTTCAAGACCAAGTGGGGCCTCCGCCTGCGCGCCGTGGGCGAGCACCCGCAGGCCGCGGACACCGTGGGCATCGATGTCGCCCGCACGCGCTTCTGGAACGTCTCCCTCGCCGGGGCGATCGCCGGAGTCGGCGGCGCGTACTACACGCTCGACGCGGTCGGCGCGTTCGGCAAGGAGATGACCGCGGGTGCGGGCTTCATCGCCCTGGCCGCCGTCATCTTCGGCCGCTGGGACCCGATCAAGGCGACGCTCGCGTCGCTCCTGTTCGGCTTCGCGACCAACCTGCAGAACGTGCTCGGCGTCATCGGCTCGCCCGTGCCCAGCGAGTTCATGCTGATGCTGCCGTACGTCGTGACGATCTTCGCGGTGGCCGGTCTCGTCGGCCAGTCCCGCGGACCGGCCGCCGCCGGCAAGCCGTACCTGAAGTCCTGAGAGGAGCCGTCGTGACCGACATCGACTGGGAGGCGCTGCGCGAGGCCGCGCTCGAGGCCATGAGCCACGCCTACGTCCCGTACTCGAAGTTCCCCGTCGGGGTCGCCGCGCTCGTGGACGACGGCCGGACGATCTCGGGCTGCAACGTCGAGAACGCCTCCTACGGGCTCACGCTCTGCGCCGAGTGCGCGCTGGTGTCCTCTCTGCACATGACGGGCGGCGGCCGGCTCGTCGCCTTCACCTGCGTCGACGGGAAGGGCGGCGTCCTGATGCCCTGCGGGCGCTGCCGCCAGCTGCTCTTCGAGCACTCGGCCGAGGGCATGCTCCTCCAGACCGTGTCGGGCGTGAAGACGATCGACGAGGTCATCCCCGACGCCTTCGGCCCGCGCACGCTCGAGGCCTACGCCGCCTCCTAGGGCCGCCGTCACCGCTCCCACTCCCGAACCGAGGACCCCGCATGACCCGCACCACCCCCGTCGAGGACTTCGACGCCGTCGACATCATCCGCACCAAGCGCGACCGCGGCACGCTCTCGACCGCGCAGATCGACTGGCTGATCGACGCCTACACCCGCGGCTACGTCGCTGACGAGCAGATGGCGGCCTTCGCGATGGCGGTCCTGCTGAACGGGATGGAGCGCGACGAGATCCGCGACCTCACCCTGGCCATGATCGCCAGCGGCGAGCGCATGCGCTTCGACGGACTCGGCAAGCGCACGGTCGACAAGCACTCCACGGGCGGGGTCGGCGACAAGATCACGCTGCCGCTGATGCCGCTGGTCGCCTCCTTCGGCGTGGCGGTGCCCCAGCTCTCGGGACGCGGGCTCGGCCACACGGGCGGAACGCTCGACAAGCTGGAGTCGATCCCGGGCTGGCGGGCCGACCTCGGCAACGAGGAGATGCTGGAGCAGCTGCGGACGGTCGGCGGCGTGATCTGCGCCGCGGGCTCGGGCCTGGCCCCCGCCGACAAGAAGCTCTACGCGCTCCGGGACATCACCGGAACCGTCGAGGCGATCCCGCTGATCGCGTCCTCGATCATGTCGAAGAAGATCGCCGAGGGGACCGACGCCCTGGTGCTCGACGTGAAGTTCGGCTCCGGCGCGTTCATGGTCGACATCGAGCGCTCGCGGGAGCTGGCGCGGGCGATGGTCGACCTCGGCAACGACGCGGGGGTGCGGACCACGGCGCTGCTGACCAACATGAACGTGCCGCTCGGTCTGGCCATCGGCAACGCGAACGAGGTGCGGGAGTCGGTCGAGGTGCTCGCCGGCGGCGGCCCCTCGGACGTCCGGGAGCTGACGCTGGCCCTGGCCCGCGAGATGCTGGCCCTCGCCGGGCAGCCGGACGCGGACGTCGAGCGCGCCCTCGACGGCGGCGCGGCGATGGACACCTGGCGCGCGGTCATCCGCGCTCAGGGAGGGGATCC
Source organism: Rathayibacter sp. AY1D9 (assembly GCF_002932395.1). Taxonomy (NCBI): domain Bacteria; kingdom Bacillati; phylum Actinomycetota; class Actinomycetes; order Micrococcales; family Microbacteriaceae; genus Rathayibacter; species Rathayibacter sp. AY1D9. Next base: position 2,750 of record NZ_PSVQ01000009.1, on the reverse strand, counting down.
GGATGCGGCGCTCCCCGAGGCCCGCGAGACCCACGTCGTGGTCGCCGAGCGCGACGGCGTCCTGGTGGAGCAGCAGGCGCTGCCGTTCGGCATCGCCGCCTGGCGCCTGGGCGCCGGACGCGCCCGCCAGTCCGACGCGGTGCAGCACGCGGCGGGGATCGACCTGCACGCGAAGCCGGGCGACCGCGTCCGCGCGGGCCAGCCCCTGCTCACGCTGTCGGCCGACGAGCCGGAGCGCTTCGCCCGGGCGCTCGAGGCGCTCGACGGTGCCTACCGGATCGGCGACGACGGCGACGAGGTGCTCGGCGGCGGCCCCCTCGTGGCGGAGCGCGTCTCCTAGCCCCGCGCCGCCCGGCACGGAGGAGGCGCCGCCCGGCGAGCCGCTCCCGCCGACCCTCTAGGGTGGTCGGCGAACCACCGCCGACCTGCGAGGAGCACCGTGACCGATCAGACCGAGGAGTACCTCCTCCCGGGCGAGGGCGTCCTCATCGACGAGCTCCCCAAGGTGTCGCTGCACGACCACCTCGACGGGGGGCTGCGGGCCGGGACGGTCCTCGAGATCGCCCGCGAGACGGGCGTGCCGCTCCCGGCCGAGGAGCCGGACGCGCTCGCCGAGTGGTTCCGCGCCACGGCCGACTCCGGCTCCCTCACCGACTACATCGCCACCTTCGAGACGACGGTCGCCGTGATGCAGACCGCGCCGGCGCTCGAGCGCGTGGCCCGCGAGTTCGTGCTCGACCTCGCCGCCGACGGAGTCGTGCACGGCGAGGTGCGCTGGGCGCCGGAGCAGCACCAGCGCGCCGGGCTCTCGCTCGACGCGGCTGTCGAGGCGGTCCAGGAGGGGCTGCAGCAGGGCGTGCAGGAGGCGGCGGCGGAGGGACACCGCATCCGCGTCGGCCAGCTGATCACCGCGATGCGGCACGCCGACCGCTCGCTCGAGGTCGCCGAGCTGGCGCTGCGCCACCGCGAGCGCGGTGCGATCGGCTTCGACATCGCCGGAGCCGAGGCGGGCTTCCCCGCCTCGAGGCACCGTCCCGCCTTCGAGCTGCTCGCGGCGGCGCACTTCCCGACCACGGTGCACGCGGGGGAGGCGGACGGCCTCGACAGCATCCGCTCCGCCCTGCTCGACGGCCGCGCGCTGCGCCTGGGTCACGGCGTCCGGATCGCGGAGGACATCCGCATCGAGCGCCAGGACGACGACGCGAGCTACGTGACCCTCGGCGAGCTCTCGGAGTGGGTGAAGGACCGCGAGATCGCCCTCGAGCTCAGCCCCTCCTCCAACCTGCAGACCGGCGCCGTCGCGGCGTGGGGTGCCGAGCTCGCCGACCACCCCTTCGACCTGCTCTACCAGCTGGGCTTCCGCGTCACGGTGAACACCGACAACCGCCTGATGAGCGCGACGACCCTCAGCCGCGAGCTCGCCCTCCTGTCGGACGCGTTCGGGTACGATCTCGACGACTTCGAGGCCTTCCAGCTGAACGCGGCTCACGCCGCCTTCCTGCCGCTCGACGAGCGCCGCGAGCTCGTCGAGACGATCAGCGCCGGCTTCGAGGCGGCCTGACGGTGCCGCTCGACGCGCTTCCCGAGGAGGCGGTGGCCCTCCGCCACTCCGCCGGATCCTGGCGGGAGGTCGTCCTCGAGGCGGGCCGTGCTCTCGAGCGGACCGGCGCGGTGGACGCCGCCTACTCCCGGCGCATGGTCGAGCAGGTCGACGTGCTCGGGCCGTACATCGTCATCGCGCCCGGGCTCGCCCTCGCGCACGCCCGGCCCGGCAACGACGTCCTCGCGGACGGCCTCTCCGTCGTCACGCTGGCCGAGCCCGTCGCCTTCGGGCACAGCACCAACGACCCGGTGTCGGTCGTCATCGGGATCGCCGCCACCCAGGCGCACGGGCACGTCGGCTTCGTCTCCGGGCTCGCCGACGTGCTCAGCCGTCCGGACGCGGTCGGCGCCCTCGCCGCCGCCCGCACCCTCCGCAGCATCAACGCTGTCCTCACCGACAGCACCCCGCACCACCCGCACCACGGAAGAAGCGCATGAAGATCGTCACCCTCTGCGGCGCCGGAATCGGCACCTCCGCCATCCTCAAGCTCGGCGCCGAGCGCGCCCTCGAGACCCTCGACCTCGAGGCCGAGGTGATCGCCTCCGACCTGGCCTCCGTCGACGCGCTCGCCGCCGACGCGCAGGTCATCCTCACCTCCGGCGAGCTCGTCGACCGCATCGGCCGCACCTTCGCCGAGGTCGTCGTCATCGACAACTACCTCGACCAGAACGAGATCACGGAGAAGATCGAGCGAGCGCTGGGCTGAGCTCGACTCTGAGCCGCTCCCTGCGCGGCTCAGCGCGGTCGGCCTCCCGACGGGGTGCGTTCCGCAGAGCGTATTCCGTCGGGCTGCCTCGAATCGCTGCCACGCGATTCTCGGACGCGCCCTCCACCTTGCGGTGAGAGGGCGCTCCCTCCTCCTGCTGGTCGAGTAGCCGCAGAGCGGCGTATCAAGACTCCCATTTCCAGGGCGCGATGTGTCTACCGTGCGGTGGGAGGGCGTCCGTCGTCCGCCCCTTCTGGTCGAGTGGCCGCGGAGCGGCGTGCCGAGAGTCGGCTTCCTGCGCGGACGGCTGCCCGGACCTCGGGGGGTCAGCGGGCGGCGAGCTGCTCCAGGACGGTGCCGATCAGGCGGCGGGCGCGTCGACGGAGGCCAGGTCGGAGGCGATCACCTCGGCCTCGAGGTCGAGGGTCCCGAGGGCGCGCC
>NZ_PSVQ01000076.1:0-1924 GCF_002932395.1 Rathayibacter sp. AY1D9 | reverse complement strand
GCCCGACGGCCCCGGTCCGGCCCGCCTCCGTGCCGGCCGCCGCCGCGCTCCCCGTCATCGCGAAGCCGCCGATCCGCAAGCTCGCGAAGGACCTCGACGTCGACCTCCTCGAGGTGCAGGCCACCGGCCTCGCCGGCGAGGTCACCCGCGACGACGTCATCCGCCACGCCTCCCAGGCCAGCGTCTTCCGCAACATCCAGACCCCCGCCTGGGGCGACGACCGCGAGGAGCGGATCCCCGTGCGCGGCGTCCGCAAGGCGATCGCCGCCGCGATGTCGACGAGCGCGTTCACCGCGCCCCACGTCAGCGTCTTCGTCGACGTCGACGCGACCCGCACCATGGAGTTCGTCAAGCGCCTCAAGAACTCGCCCGACTTCGCCGGCGTCAAGGTCTCGCCGCTGCTCATCATGGCCAAGGCCATCATCTGGGCCGTCCGCCGCAACCCCACCGTCAACTCCGCCTGGACCGACACCGAGATCGTCGTCCGCCACTACGTCAACCTCGGCATCGCCGCGGCCACCCCGCGCGGACTGCTCGTCCCCAACGTCAAGGACGCCCAGTCGATGAGCCTCCTCGAACTGGCGCAGGCCCTCGAGAAGCTCACCCTCGACGCCCGCGACGGCAAGACCACCGCCGCCGACATGCAGAACGGCACCATCACCATCACCAACATCGGCGTGTTCGGGATGGACACGGGCACCCCCATCCTCAACCCCGGCGAAGTCGCGATCATCGCCCTCGGCACGATCAAGCAGAAGCCCTGGGTCGTCGACGGCGAGGTCCGCCCCCGCTTCGTCACCACGGTCGGCGGCTCCTTCGACCACCGCGTCGTCGACGGCGACGTCGTCAGCCGCTTCGTCGCCGACGTCGCCAGCGTGCTGGAGGAACCGGCGCTGCTCTTGGATTGAGCGGATTCCTCCTTCGTCGTCATCCGCTCCGCGGTCGGCTTTCCGAGGTGGGGCGTTTCGTGGAGCGGGGAGCGTACCGCTACGGCGAATCGCTGGAACGCGATTCGGCGGTGAGCTCGGCGGTGCTCGATGGAGCGGATTCGTCCTTCGTCGTCATCCGTTCCGCGGTCGGCTGTCCGAGGTGGGGCGTTTCGTGGAGCGGGGAGCGTACCGTTACGGCGAATCGCTGGAACGCGATTCGGCGGTCAGCTCGGCCCTGCGGGCGAGCGTGCGCTGACGCGGCTCGGCCCTGAGGGCGAGCGTGCACGGATGCGGCTCGGCCCTTCGCTGTCGCGGGAGGGCGGGTGGTCTCCGCTGAGGGTGCGGTGGGCGCCGGCGCCTGCGACGGCGCGAGGCACGGGCCGCGGCTGCGCCGGCGAGAGCGGGGAGAGCGGGGGAACGGGGCAGCGGTCAGCGGGGGGCGACCGCGAAGGAGTGCAGGGCGAGGGCGTCGCTCAGGCGGGCGGCGACGCGGGCGCCGCGGACGCTGGTGCCCTGGGGGTCCAGCGGCGGGCTGACGACGGCGGCGCCGAGGCGACCGGGAGCGGAGAGGACGAGGGCGCCCGAGACGCTCGACTTGGCGGGGACGCCGACCGCGCGCATCCAGCGGCCCGAGCCGTCGTAGACGCCGCACGTCGCCATGACCGCGACCACGTCGCGCGCGACCGAGGCCGGCACGACCCGCTCGCCGGTCCCCGGGTGCACGCCGCCGAACGCGAGCGTCGCGCCCATCGCGGCCAGGTCGCGGACGTCGACCAGCACGGCGCACGCCCGGGCGTACGCGGAGACGGCGTCGTCGGCGCTGCGGTGCAGGGTGCCCTCCGCGCGCATCAGGTGCGCGAGGGCGTGATTCCGGTCGCCGAGGAGGTGCTCGTCGGCGGCGATGCTCTCGTCGACGGAGAGCGGGCGGCCGGCGAAGGCGGAGAGGCCGCGGAGGATCCGCTCGCTCCGGCCGTCGGCGTCGCCCCCGTCGACCA
>NZ_PSVQ01000075.1:0-2078 GCF_002932395.1 Rathayibacter sp. AY1D9 | reverse complement strand
GAACGGGGGCCGGCGAGGCGCTGCAGCTCGGCGACCAGGTGCGCCCGGAGGGCGGGCTCGGCCACGCGGAGGTAGCTGTCGACGGTCTCGTCGCCGCGGGGCGACCAGGAGATCACGAGCAGGCCGCCCTCCTCGACGACGCGGTCGATCACGTAGCTGCCCTGGCCCGCTCCGCGCAGGAGGGAGGCCGGGATCACCGTCTCGCGCTCGCCGACGGGGGCGATCACGACGCCGCGCTCGTGGAGGCGCAGCACCGCGTTGCCGCGGAAGCCGAGCCCCGGCAGCACGACGCGCTCGAGCGGCTGCTCGAAGCGGGTCGTGGCCACGTACGGGAGGTCGACGCGCTCGACCTCGGCGCCCAGCGAGGACGCGGGCACGGGCTCCGGCGCGAGGGCGGCCGAGCGGCGGCGCCGCGCGCGCCAGGAGAGCAGCATGCCGACGAAGACGAGGACGACGCCCGCGGCGATGACGATCGTGATCGCGGCCCTATCCACGGGAGGCCTTCGCGGAGGCGGCGACGACCGCCGCGTCGACGAGCTCGCCGTCCAGCACGGTCGGGAAGCCCCGGTGGAGGGTGGCGACGACGCGGCCCGGCAGCTCGCGACCGAGGTACGGGGAGTTGCCGCTGCGGCCGCGCAGGTCCTCGACGGAGAAGCGGCGTCGCGCCTCCGGGTCGTAGAGCACGACGTTCGCGGCGGCCCCGACGGCGAGGCCGCGGTCGTAGCCGTCGAGCCGGCCGATGCGGGCGGGGGCGGAGGAGAGCACGCGCGCGACGTCGGACCAGCTCATCCGCCCGTCCTCGACGACGGCGGCGTGCACCACGCTCAGCGCGCTCTCGAGGCCGACCATGCCGAACGCCGCGGCGTCCCACTCGCAGTCCTTCGCCTCGACCGGGTGCGGCGCGTGGTCGGTGGCGACGATGTCGATGGTGCCGTCGGCGAGGGCCTCGCGGAGGGCGAGCACGTCCTCGTCGCGGCGCAGCGGCGGGTTCACCTTGAAGCGGGCGTCGTAGCTCGGCCCGTCCTGGCCGGCGACGGCCTGCTCGGTGAGGAGCAGGTGGTGGGGGGTGACCTCGGCGGTCACGTCGATCCCCCGGGCCTTCGCCCAGCGGATGACGTCGACCGAGCCCGCGGTCGAGACGTGGCAGACGTGCAGGCGGGAGCCCACGTGCTCGGCGAGGAGCACGTCGCGGGTGATGATCGCCTCCTCGGCCACGGCGGGCCAGCCCTGCAGGCCGAGGGCGCTGGAGACGGCGCCCTCGTTCATCTGCGCGCCCACGGTGAGCCGCGGCTCCTGCGCGTGCTGGGCGACGACTCCGTCGAACGCCTTGACGTACTCGAGAGCGCGGCGCATCAGCAGCGCGTCCGAGACGCACTTCCCGTCGTCCGAGAAGACCCGCACGGCCGCGCGGCTGCGGGCCATCGCGCCGAGCTCGGCGAGCGACTCCCCCGCCAGACCCACGGTCACCGCGCCGATCGGGCGGACCGTCGCGTAGCCGGCGTCCTCGCCCAGGCTCTGCACCTGCTCGACCACGCCCGCGGTGTCCTGCACCGGCGAGGTGTTCGCCATCGCGAAGACGGCGGTGAAGCCTCCGGCGGCCGCAGCTCGCGTGCCGGTGAGGATCGTCTCGCTCTGCTCGAACCCCGGCTCGCGCAGGTGGGTGTGCAGGTCGACCAGGCCGGGCAGCGCCAGCAGGCCGTCGGCGTCGATCACGCGGGCCCCGCGCGAGTCGAGGTCGGCGCCGATCTCGACGATCACGCCCCCGTCGATCAGCAGGTCGGCGGTCGACTCGTCGGCGAGCGTCGCTCCCGAGATCAGGATCCGCTCCGGCGCCGTGCTCTGAAGCGGCTGGGCAGTGCTCATCAGTGGACCTCCCGTTCGCCGGACAGCAGCAGGTAGAGCGCGGCCATCCGGACGGACACTCCGTTCGTGACCTGTTCGAGCACCGTGGAGCGGCTCGAATCGGCGGCCGCCGAGGAGATCTCGACGCCCCTGTTCATGGGTCCGGGGTGCATGACGATGGTATCGGGACCCAGCCGGGCGAGCCGCTCGTCGTCGAGGCCCCAGATCCGCGCGTA
>NZ_PSVQ01000074.1:0-2110 GCF_002932395.1 Rathayibacter sp. AY1D9 | reverse complement strand
GTCCTGATCCTCGCCGCCTCCCCCGGCGCCCGCCCCCTGGGCACGGTCGTCACGCTCCGGGACCGCACCGAGCTGCAGCGGGTGAGCGGCGAGCTGGAGTCGCTGCGCACCCTCTCGGACGCGCTGCGCTCGCAGACCCACGAGTTCTCGAACCGCCTGCACACCATCGCGTCGCTGATCGAGCTCGGCCGGCCCGACGAGGCGCTCGCGTTCGCCGCCGGCGAGCTGAACCTCAGCCAGCGCCTGGCCGACCGGGTCCTCGGCTCCGTGCAGGAGCCGGTGATCGCCGCCCTGCTGCTGGGCAAGGCCGCACAGGCCCGCGAGCGCGGCGTCGAGCTGCACTTCGAGACGCACCTCGAGCCCGGCACGCAGGGGCTGGAGCCCGGGGACCTCGTGACGGTGCTGGGCAACCTGATCGACAACGCCCTCGACGCGGCCGCCTCCTCCGCTCCGGACCGCGAGCCGTGGGTGGAGGTCTACCTCGGCCTCGCGGAGGGCGAGCTGGTGGTGCAGGTGTCGGACAGCGGCCCCGGAGTCGCGAGCGCCGCCGACGTCTTCGCGCGCGGCTACTCGACGAAGGAGTCGGACGGCTTCGGCCGCGGCATCGGCCTGGCGCTGGTGCAGCAGGTGGTGGAGCGGCTCGGCGGCTCGATCGAGGTCTCGCGCCACGTCGGCGCCGTGTTCACGGTGCAGCTGCCGCTGCCCGCGCGGGTGGCGTCGTGATCCGGGTGCTCGTCGTCGAGGACGAGCCGCTGACCGCGAGCGCCCACGCCGACTACGTCCGGCGGGTCGACGGCTTCGAGGTGGCCGCGGTCGCCGGCAGCGGGGCGGAGGCGATCCGGGCGCTGCGCGCGGACCCGGGCATCGCGCTGATCCTGCTCGACATGAACCTGCCGGACATGGGCGGCCTCGACCTCTGCCGGGCCGTCCGGGCGGCGGGCCTGGACGTCGACGTCATCGCGATCACCGCCGTCCGCGACGCCGCGAACGTGCGCGCCTCCGTCGCCGCCGGCATCGTGCAGTACCTGATCAAGCCGTTCGTCTTCAGCGCGTTCGCCGCCAAGCTCGCCAGCTACCGGTCGTACCGCGAGCGGATGCACGGCGCCGACGTCGCCAGCCAGCACGAGGTGGACGGGGCCTTCGCGGCGCTCCGCACCTCCAACGCCCCGGGTCTGGCCAAGGGGCTCTCGGCGCAGACCCTCGAGGCCGTCACCGCGCTGCTGGGTCCCGTCGGCCTCTCGGCGGCCGAGCTCGCCACCCGCCTCGACATCTCGCGGGTGACGGCCCGCCGCTACCTCGAGCATCTCGCCGACTCCGGAGTGGCGGACCGCGCGCCCCGCTACGGCTCCCCCGGCCGCCCGGAGCTGGAGTACCGCCGCCGCTGAGCGCGCGTCAGGCGGCCCGCAGTGCGGCGGCGATCTCCTCCTCGATCAGGTCGTGGTTGATCGCCGCGCCCACGCGCAGCCCGTCGGCGGACGAGGCGACGACCTGCGCCATCGGCTCGACCAGCGAGCCCGCGGCGAAGACTCCGGCGACGCCGGCCCGGCCCATCGGATCGACGGCGAGGTGCCGCGCGACTCCCGACGGGTGGTCGGCGAGCTCGAGGCCGAGCCCCTCGGGGAGCCGCCCCTCGACCCGCGGGCCGACGACGAGCGCGTCGAGCTCGTGCCGCCGACCGTCGATCACCACGCCGACCAGGCGGTCGTCCTCGACGAGGACCCTCTCGACGCGGCCGGGCACCAGAGCGATCCCGCGGGCGGCCAGCGCCGCCGCCTCGTCGCCGGCGGGCGCGGGTGCGCCGTGGAGCAGGATCGACGTCCGGTCGCTGAGCTGCCGGAACATCTGCGCCTGGTGCCCGGCGAACGAGCTGCCGAGCACGCCGATCCGCCGGCCGCGCACCTCGAAGCCGTGGCAGTAGGGGCAGTGCAGGACGTCCCGTCCCCAGCGGGCGCCGAGCCCGGGGATCTCCGGCAGCAGGTCGCGGACGCCGGTCGCGAGCAGGAGGCGGCGCGCGCGGAGGACCGTGCCGTCGGCCCGCGGGTCGAGGGGCGGCTCCCCGAGGGGCTCGGCCTCGAGCTCGCCGACCACCCGTCGGGAGTCGCGCGGCACC
>NZ_PSVQ01000073.1:0-2353 GCF_002932395.1 Rathayibacter sp. AY1D9 | reverse complement strand
CCGCGGCGGGCGTGGTGACGGTGGAGGACGACATGAGGGCTCCTAGTCGACGAGATCGCGCGTGCGGCTCGTGCGCCACTGCAGGTAGGTGAAGGCGAGGGAGACCAGCAGGATGACGACGCCGAGCGCGGCGCCGTAGCCCTGCTCGCGGACCTGGAAGCCGTTGCGGTACGCGTAGGTGCCGAGCACCGACGTGGAGAAGCCGGGGCCGCCGCCCGTCATCACGAAGACGATGTCGAAGACCTGGAACGAGGCGATCACGTTCATGATCAGCAGGAAGAAGGTGGACGGGCCGACCAGCGGCACCGTCAGTGCGCGGAACTGCTGCCAGCGCGTCGCTCCGTCGATCCGTGCGGCCTCGTAGAGCTCGGGCGAGACGCTCTGCAGGCCCGCCAGGTAGATCACCATGTTGAAGCCGATCCGCAGCCACACCGCGGTCAGCATCACCGAGATCATCGCCGCGGAGCCGTCCGACTGCCACGCGACCGGCGAGGCGCCCAGCGCGCTCAGCACCTTGTTCACGATGCCCGAGGACTCGCTGAAGATCGTGACCGCGATCATCCCGGAGGCGACGCCCGAGATCACCAGGGGCAGCACGATCACCGTGCGGAAGATCCCGCGCGCGGGCAGGACGGAGTTGAGCAGCACGGCCAGGCCGAGGCCGCCGGCGAGCTCGAGCGGCACGGTGACCGCGGTGAAGAGGAGCGTGTTGCCCAGGCTCTGCCAGAACACCGGGTCGGCGCCCATCCGCAGGTAGTTCGCGAAGCCGACCCACTCGGGCGTACCGAAGCCGCGCGACTCCTGGAACGAGAGCTGGATCGCCCAGAGGATCGGCACGAACAGGAACAGCGCCATCAGGAGCAGGTTCGGGCCGACGAAGCCGAAGCCGGCGAGGGCCTCGCGCCTGCGGGCCGACCGCGGCCGGGCGGAGGAGCCCGCCCGGCCGCGGAGGGTGGTGGCGGTCATCAGCTGGTCGCCTGCTGGATGGCCGCGTCGAGGCCGGAGAGGGTCTCCTCGGTGCTGCGTCCGCCGACGAACGCCTCCTCGAGCTGGTCCTGCATCGCGACGGAGATCTTCGCGAGGAACGGCGAGGTGAGCTGCTGCACGTCGCGCGGCGTGATCGTCGCGGCCTGCTCGACGAAGACGGGCATCACGTCCGGGCGCACCGCGAAGTCGATCGACGCGGGGTCGATGTCGGACCGGGTGGGCAGCTCGTTCGTCGCCGCGCAGAACTCGGCCATGGTGTCGGCCTGCGTCATGAACGAGAGGAACTCGGTCGCGAGCTCGGGGTCATCGGTGTCGGCCGTGGCGACGAGGGCGTTGCCGCCGAGGTCGGTCGCGCCGCGCTCGTCGACGGGCATCGGCGTGGCGGTCCACTCGAAGTCGGCGAGGTCGTCGATGTCCGGCACCAGGAAGGACCCGGCGAACGCCATCGCCGCGGTCTGCTCCGTGAAGAAGGAGTCGGCGTAGGTGGCGGACTTCACCGAGCTGGTCGGCGGGACCCAGTCGTTGTCGAAGAAGCTCTTCGTGAAGTCCAGCGCCTTCGCGCCGGCGGCGGAGTCGATCGCCGGAGTGGTGCCGTCCTCCTCCAGGAGCGTGCCGTCGGCCTCGAACAGCCAGCTCAGCCAGCGGGGCGTGCCGCCGAGCTGCCAGTTGTAGACGAACGGGTACTGCTCGGCGGGCAGGCTCGCGCGCAGCTTCGCGGAGGCGTCGGCGAACTCCTCCCAGGTCCACGCCTCGTCGGTGGTGGTCGGCACGTCGGTGATGCCGGCCGCCGCGAGCAGCTGCGTGTTCACCAGCAGCGCCGACACGTCGGTCTGGTGCGGGACGCCGTAGGGCTTCCCCTCGAAGGAGACGGCCTCCTGGAACGCGGGCGTGAAGGAGTCGAAGTCGTCGATCCGGTCGGTCAGGTCGAGCAGCTGCTCCTGGCTGGAGTAGACGCCGAGGTTGCCGTAGTCGACGCGGAACACGTCGGGGGCCTCGCCCGACGACAGCTGCGCGTCGATGTTGCTGAACATCTGGTCGTAGGGGACGACGTTGAGCTCGACGCTCGCCCCCTCGTACTCGGCCTCGAAGTCGGTGATCAGCGACTCGAAGGCCGCCTGCTCGGACTCGCTGGCCCAGGTGGTGAAGGTGATCGAGTCGGCGTCGGCCGAACCGCCGCCTCCTCCTCCGAAGCCGCTGCAGCCGGTGAGGGCGGCGGTCGACGCCAGGACGGCGGCGAGAGGGATGAATCGTCTGCGCATGGGTGGTCTCCTGCTGTGACCGCGGTGATCGTCGCGGGGCTCGGCTTCGGGCTCCGGCGGCGCGTCGAGGAGCGGTGGTCACGGCCGAGCCTCGAGAGGCTGCGGGC
>NZ_PSVQ01000072.1:0-2468 GCF_002932395.1 Rathayibacter sp. AY1D9 | reverse complement strand
GCGGGCGGCGCGGGACAGGGGCGGACCGGGGACAGGGGCGGACCGGGACGCGGGCGGACCGGGACGTGAGCGGACCGGGACGCGGGCGGACCGGGACGCGGTGGCCGACGCCCCGAAGCGCCGAAGCACGACGGGACACGGGGTTCGAGGCTCGGAGCTCCGGGACACGGGACACGGGGCTCGGAGCTCGGAGCTCGGGGCTCGGAGCTCGGAGCTCGGAGCTCGAGGCTCGACGAAGCGCCAACGTGCCGACGGACCTCGCGGCGCCGGAGGTGAGAGAGCGCGAGGGCGCCTGGGCGTGTCCAGGCACGGCGATTCACCGCCTCGCGGCCGACGGAGTGTCGAATCGCCCGGCATGTCGGGCTGCGGATCAGAACGGCGGAGGCGCGTCCACGAACCGCGGCCGCGTCGGCGACAGCACCGATGGCGACGGTCGAGGTGACGACGGTCGCGATGACCTCAGCTGCGATGACGAGGATCGTGGTGACAGCGGGTGCGGCTGCTGCTCCGGCTGCGGCTCCGGCTCCGGTTCTTGCGCCGACTGCGGCGTCGGTCGTCGCGTGGGCGGCAGCGGAGCCCCGGGCAGCGCCCGCGGTCGGTCGGTGATCCGTCGGCCGGTGGGGGTCGTCCAGACGACGGTGCCGTCCGGATGGAGGGTGTAGGTCCAGCGGTCGCCGTGGCGGACGTGGTGGTGCGCGACGCAGAGCGAGGCCAGGTTGCCGAGGGCGGTCTCGCCTCCGTTCCGCCACTCGAGGGTGTGGTCGGCCTCCGCCGTCGAGGCCGCGCGGGTGCAGCCGGGGAACCGGCAGGTCCGGTCGCGCAGCTGCAGCTGGAGGCGCATCCGAGGGGGCGGGACGCGGAGGGTCCTGCCGACCGACGTCACCACTCCCGTGTCCGGATCGGTCAGCACCCGCGTGAAGGCGGCCGCCGTGCGCACGAGCTCCCGGGCGATGTCGGCGGGGACGAGACCGTAGCCGTCGAGTTCGGCCGGCGCGTCGTCGAGGCCGACCGCGGTGCTGGCGGCGAGGGTGAGGCGCACGTCGGCGCGGACTCCGGAGACCGAGGCGTGGATTCCGGAGCCCGAGGCACGGACGGCGCTCGCTCCTTCTCCCGAGGATCCGTCTGCGGAGATGTCGCCGTCAATGAGCAGATCGACGAGGGCGTCGGCCCGCAGCTGCGCGAGCGTCCGGCCGTCGCCGAGGGAGATGTCAGCGTCTCCACCGGCGCCGCCACCCGTCTCCGCGCCGAGCCCGGCACCGGCACCGGCACCGGCACCGGCACCAGCACCAGCACCAGCACCAGCACCAGCACCAGCACCAGCACCAGCACCAGCACCAGCGTCCGTCCGCGCGCCGACTGCCACCGGAGCATCGCCACGGGCACCAGCACCGCTCTGTGCAGTCGCAGTCGCAGTCGCAGTCGCAGTCGCAGTCGCACTCGCACTCGCACTCCCACTCGCACTCGCACTCGCACCTGCACCTGCACCTGCACCTGCACCTGCACCTGCACCGAACCCGATCCCCGCCGCGTCCGCCCCGTCGCGGAGCGAGCGGGCGATGCGGTCGAGACGGTTGTAGGCGCCGACCGCGACCGGGGCCGGCAGCAGGGCGCAGAGCGTGGCCATGCCGTCGGCCTCGGCTCCGAGCCACACGCTGCGGTCCTCTCGGGCGCGGGCGTGGCGTTCGGTGAACGGCTGCTCGTGCAGCTCGTCGCGCAGCCGCGCCACGGTCCGGCGGAGCTGGGTGGGCGTCTGCGAGAGCGCCGCGGCGGCCGCCCGCTCGTCGAAGGACGCGCGCGACGGAGCGGGGAGGGTCGCGGCGGCGGCGCAGACGACCTCGCCGGCCTCCCAGAGGATCCGGGCCTCGGCCAGGAGGGTGCGGGTCGCCGGGAGGTCCTCGATGAGGAGCCGAGCGTGCTCGAGACGCCGAGACGCCACGCGCTCCGACATCCCGAGCGCCGTCGCGAACTCGGCTCGGATCGAGCGCTCCACGAGGTCTCCCGCCTCGCTCCGGGAAAGACGACTCCCCCGCGCGAACGACTCCGGCACGAGCAGCGCCGCCCGGTACGCCGTGTGCAGGGCGACGGCCCCCGCGAGCAGCACCGGTGCCGAGGAGCGGGCGAGCCCCGCCGCGAGACCGGCGAGCGCGCGCACCGCGTCGAGCGTCTGCGCCGTCTCGCCCGCGCGCACCGCCTCGACCGCCTGCGCCGCGTCACCCGAACTTCTCATACGTGTATTGAATCAGCGACCACCGACATCGGGCCGGGGCCCGTGACCAGGATCGGGACAACGGAGCCGGTACCCCGCCTGTGGAGGGAGGACCGGCGGCGAGCGCAAGCTCGCACATCCCTGTCCGCGCGATTCCTGAGCCGAGCCACCAGCCCGCGCCGCCCGCCCCGCTCGAACCCGTCCGCTCGAACCCGCCCCGCTCGAACCCGCCCCGACCCGACCGGCCCCGGCTCCGCTCGAA
>NZ_PSVQ01000071.1:0-2560 GCF_002932395.1 Rathayibacter sp. AY1D9 | reverse complement strand
CCCTCGACCTCGCCTTCTCGACCGCGCGCTCCGGTCGCGCGCAGCTGATCGTGGCCAACGACCCGGACGCCGACCGCTTCGCCGCCGCCGTGCCCGACGCCTCCGCCCCTGAGGGCTTCCGGCGCCTCACCGGCAACGAGGTCGGAGCGCTGCTCGGCTGGCGCGCCGCCGAGCAGGCCCGCCGCGAGGGCCGCACCGGAGGAGCGCTCGCCTGCTCGATCGTGTCCTCCCCCGCCCTCGGTGCCGTGGCGGCCGACTACGGCCTCGACTTCGCCGAGACGCTCACGGGCTTCAAGTGGATCTCGCGCGTCCCCGACCTCGTCTTCGGCTACGAGGAGGCACTCGGCTACCTGGTGAACCCCGGGACGGTCCGCGACAAGGACGGCGTCTCGGCCGCGCTCGCCTTCCTCTCCCTCGCGAGCGCGCTCGCCGCCGAGGAGCGCACGATCGACGACGAGCTGGAGTCGTTCGCCGAGCGGTTCGGGCTCTTCGGATCGGAGCAGATCTCGCTCCGCGTCACCGACCTCTCCGAGATCGGCCGGATCATGGCCGGAATGCGCGCGACGCCTCCGACCGCGATCGGCGGGCTCGCCGTCGAGCGGAGCGAGGACCTGCTCGCCGAGGGCGGCGCGCTGCCCCCGACCGACGCGCTCCGCTTCTCCCTGGACGGTGCCCGTCTCATCGCGCGCCCGAGCGGCACGGAGCCGAAGGTCAAGCTCTACCTCGACGCCTGGTCGCACGACTCCGACGCCGACGCCCGCCGGTCGGCCGTCTCGTCCCGCCTCGCCGCCCTGCGCACCGGCGTCGCGGAGCTCCTCGCGTAGGTCCCCCTCCGGTCAGCGGGGCGCGCGGACACCGATCCGCTCGCCCCGCTTCCAGAGCCACTCCACCGGACCGAGCTCGAACCGGCGCAGCCACAGGTGCGCCGCGAGCACGACGACCGCCGCGATGAGCAGGAACGCTCCGACGGTCGCCGGGACGCGCCACTGCGCGGCGGTCACCGCCAGCCCGAGTCCCCAGCCGTAGAAGAGGGCGCCGCCGAGCAGGTTCTGCAGGAGGTAGGCGCTCAGGGCGACCCGGCCGACCTCCCGCGCCCGGCGTGCCGCCCAGCCCTCGGCGCCCCGGCGGAGGCAGGCCTCGGCGAGGGCCGCGAGCAGGCCGAGCCCGACCAGGGGCGCGACGAGGTAGCGCTCGGCGAGCAGACCGGCGGCGCTCCCCCCGACGCCCAGCGCGAGGTCGACGGGGAGGGCGAGGGCGCCGAGGACCATCATGCGACGGCGGAGTGACGCGCCCTCGGCGGCGAGGACCCCCGCCCGATGGAGGCGCGCGCCGAGGAGGAACATCGCGAGGCTGAGGAGCCCGATGAGCACCGGCTCCGCACGGAAGACGCCCGCGTTCTGCAGCCGGAAGAGGGCGAGGCCGAGGAACGACGCGTCCGCGTAGGGGCTCCGGCCGGTCGGCCCCTGTCCGGCACCGTCCGGACTCACCGCCACGAGCGCCACGAGCGCCGAGATCAGGACGACGTGCAGAGCGCCGCAGACGAGGATCACGCGGCGCTGCGTCGTCGGCCGGGTGAGCAGCAGCCAGGCGACGACCGCTCCGGTGACGGCGTATCCCATGAGGACGTCGAACTCCGCGATCAGCACGTAGTTGACCGCGCCGTCCAGGAGGAGGAGCGTCGCGCGCCAGAGGTAGCGGCCCGGCCAGCGCGTCCCGCGCCGGACCGCGGAGGCGTGCTGGATCGCGAGGCCCACCCCGAAGGCGAGGGAGAGGAGGGCGAGGAACTTGCCCTGCGCCAGCGCCATCAGCAGGAGCTGCGCAGTCCCGGCGGAGGAGGAGGTCTCCGGCGTCACCGGGACGGAGAGCAGTCCGAGCATCCCCCAGGGGTGGGAGAAGATCCAGATGTTCGTGCCGAGGGTCCCGATGATCGCGACACCGCGGACGACGTCCAGGGTCGCGATTCGGCGGCCGGCTCCGGCACGGGGTGGCAATACGGTCGTATTGGTCATGTCCGAGAGCGTAGCCTGCTCGAGCAGTCGAACGAGAGGGACGCCATGCCGGATCGGCGCGAGAGCAGGAGCGACATCCTCTCGGCGGTCGTCGCCGTCCTCTCGACCCGCGGGGCGGAGCACCTCAGCATCCGCACCGTCGCGGCCGAGGCCGGCGTCTCGGTGGGGGCCGTCCAGCACCACTTCCCGACGAAGCAGGCGCTGCTGGCCGGCGCGATGGCCCGGGTCGAGGAGCGCTTCCGCGAGCGGATGCGGAGCCGCCTGGAGGCCGAACCCTCGGCCGAGGTGCGGCTGCGCGTCTTCTGCGACGAGATCGCGTGCGTCGCGGACGAGGACGTGCCCGACGCGATCGTGTGGACCGCCTTCGCCTCCCGCGCCGGCACCGATCCGGAGATCCGCGCGATCCACACCGCCGGCTGGTCGCGCACGGAGGACGTCGTCCTGGAGCTGCTGCGCGCCGCGCATCCCGCGGCGTCGTTCGGCGCCGACGACGCCGCGCTGCTCCTCGCGGTCCTCGACGGCATCGCGGTCTCCCGCGCGGCCGAGCGGCC